>DATLTS010000053.1 GCA_035533475.1 Mycobacteriales bacterium
CGAAAGCCTTCTGCCGGCTGCGCTCCTACCTCGACACCGCCCGCAAACAAGGCCAACCAGCTCTGGCCGTCCTACGCATGCTCCACGACAGTGGGCCCTGGATCCCCGCCATCGCCTGAGCGGGCGGCTGAGTAGTTACAGCTGGACTAGCCCGCCGTATGCGAAGGCATATCCCAACCAGGCGTCCGTGCCATGGGTCCAGTTAGCGTTTTTCGCCGACAACAAGAAAGTCGTCAACGCGAATCCGGCAAGCCCCAAAGGCGCCGGATCTGCCACCGGCGGCACAGCTGAAACGGCCAATTCGCGTGGCCCCAACTCAGGCGCCACTGCCTCCGAACGTACCGCCATCGTGACCTTCGCCTCCTTGACTTGAAACCAGCGAGCCCCGACCAGCCCAGTCGTGCGACCTCGCGGTGTCTATGTCCGCCGCCCGTTCAGGGGAACCGGATCCAGCCGCGGGCTGGCGACGAATCATGGGCAACTCGACGTGAGCCCGTCAACACAGGTACGCCCGATCCGCGCCGAAAGGGGGCCCGGATGCGACGAACGGTCGGCTCCACTCGCCGAACGGATCGTGCCGTTCCATTTGACGCGGTGCGCCACCTTCAGCTCGCGGGCTCAATCGTCGATCCGGACGAGGCTTCGGATCCGCATCTCGACCGAGCCAAGTGAAGCCGACCGGCCTTCGAGGAGCACTGGATCGGCGCCGACAGCCGCCGTTTGGCGCCCAGTTTGCGCCGTCCGGCGCAACAAGGCCGTTCCATGCCGCCACCTCGGAGGACGGCAGGTCAGCTCGCGACTAGGGTCGGCAGCCCCTCAGCTGTGGGAGGTGCGCCATGCCGCGTGGACTTGAGCTATTCGGTCGCGCAGGGGT
Organism: Mycobacteriales bacterium; assembly: GCA_035533475.1. NCBI lineage: Bacteria > Bacillati > Actinomycetota > Actinomycetes > Mycobacteriales > Mycobacteriales bacterium. The sequence goes on from DATLTS010000053.1 coordinate 875, forward strand.
GAGGCGACGGGCCGTTTTCGGTGGGACGCTCGCACTCTCCTTGCTGGTGTCGACGGCCGGGATCGGGGAGGCGGGCATCGTGTCGGCTGCGGCTACAAGCTCGCTGGTGGGGCCGAACGCGAGTGTGCCGCCAGCCCAATGTGGGCCTGGGTCGACCCCCGAGCATGGGGTGCAGGGAGAAGTGCCCCTCATCGACCGACAGGATGGGCGCTCGCAACTCGGATATTCCTGCAATCTGGTCGAGGTCGGCCGCTACCAGGGGGTCGGCGCCGGCTGGATGAACGCCTGGTATGGCAACTGCGACTACTACGACACCGGGCAGAACACAGTCGATCCGGGGGTGCAGGCCATCCAGGTCACCGACCCGGTGCATCCCACCCCGACCGCCCGGCTGACCACCCCGGCGATGCTCGGCCCATGGGAGTCACTCAAGGTCAACCAGAGCCGCGGGCTGCTCGCCGGGGTCGCCGCCTATGACGCGGCCGGACAAGGCCCGCTGTACTTCGATGTCTATGACGTGAAGACGAACTGCGGTCACCCGAAGCTGCTCGCCAGCGTGCCTTTCGACGTACCGATCGGACACGAGGGGACCTGGGCGCCGAACGGGATGACCTACTACGGATCGTCGACTGCGGAACAGACACTTGCGGCGATCGACGTTTCCAACCCAGCCTCGCCGCACTTGGTGAGCGTGCTGCACAACGCCACACACGGTCTCTCGGTGAGCGATGATGGCACCCGACTGTACATGGCGGACACCGGCGGCAACGGGCTCGACATTCTGGACGCGTCTTCCGTCCAAAACCGGTCGGCGCCCCCGGTGATGATCCTTCCTTCGATCGGGCATTTGTACTGGACTGACGGCTCGACAGCCCAGGCCACGGTCCCGATCTTCTACGGCACGCACCCCTACATCCTTTTCTTCGACGAGGGTGGTGGCAGCTGCTGCGGCACGTCCGGTGTATCCGGGGTCCCGGCCGGGGCGGCGCGGATCATCGACATCGCCGACCCTACGCATCCGAGGATCGTCTCGGTGCTGCGGCTGGCGATCCAGACCCCTAGGTACGCCGCCCGCAACCAGGCTGAGGTCAAGGGCAACGGGTTGTTCGGCTACGAGGCTCACTACTGCGCGGTGGACCGGGAACATGACCCCACCGCCGCGGCGTGTGGGTATTTCCAGTCCGGGATCCGGGTCTTCGACATCCGCAACCCCTACCAGCCCCGCGAGATCGCCTACTTCAACCCCCCAGCCCAAGTCGCCAAGCACGGCCAGCTTCCGGGCTCCGAGCACGACGGTGGCTTCAGCAACCCGGGCGGCACGGCGTACGGGCAGCCGCCCAACCTGACCACCGACTGGTGCAGCTCCCCACCGCGCTTCTACACCGCGAAGGATGGTAGCCACGAGCTGTGGGCGCAGTGTCAGGACAACGGGTTCATGGTGCTCAAGTTCACCAACGGGACCTACCCGCTGCCGGCGCTGCCGGCCTCCGGAACCGCCGCCACAGTCTCCTCCCGGGCCCCGGTGGCGTCGAAAGCCCCCGGCGGGCTCAGCTCAGCTGCAAGCGCCGGTTCGCTGCCGCGAACCGGCGGCTCCTATCTCCTCGGGGTCGCGGCACTAGTCGCGGTCGCCACCGGCCTCGCCGTGTTGCGCCGCACGAGGCTCAACCCGAGCCGAGCCGCGCCAGTGAGCGTCCGACGCCAGACTCCCACCGCAAACGCTGGGGACCTCGGCGGTGCCCCGGGTGGATCGGTCACGCGCCGCCGCCCACGCCGCACCACCCATGGATGAGGCAACGCCGGCCAAGCTCTATCCTTGGCGCCGGAGTTCCCGCGAGCAAGCGGCGGGGACGACCGTTTCTGCCGGCCGGGTCGCATCCGCCAGGCTCGCCTGACGAAGTCGGGGGCAGTATGTGGGCTCGCACGGGCGTGCTTCGGTCGTGGAGGGCCACTTCCCGCGCCGCCCGGCACCGCTGCCCTACGGCGTAAGGAGAGGTCATCCCAGCGAGCAAGAAGAGATCCTCGGTCACGCCACGCACCCAGCGGGGACTCGCAGGCCGACCTGTCCGGCCGAGCCAGTCACGGCGGGGCGTTCCGCTAACCGCGCGGTGGGCGGTCTTGGCGCTGGCGGTGGTCGGGATCGTGCTGCTCCGATTTCTGACCTCCGGGGCCGGCGGATCCATCACAACAGCCCCGTCCGACGCACAGGCTCGCGCCGCCGCCTCCATGTTGGCTGCCCTACCACCGCTTCCGCCCTCCACCACCCCCACCCTTCCCAGTGGATCGCCTGCCACCACCCTGCGTGGCATGGTCCGCGGACTGCCACCTGAACGGCAACTTGTGTCCCGAAATGGGCTGCGCCTGTGGGGCGGGCCTTTCGAACCCCGGCGAATCGCCGGGACGGGTTTCACCCGGGTCGACGGCCCGGCCGCGGGATTCAACCTGCTACCGGTCCCGCCCTGGTATCAGACGATGCAGCCCGGGGTAAACGAGTTCGCCCCGGTCGCTGCCGGCGATATCAACGGGGATGGCTGGCCCGACGTCGCGGTCGGCACCCCCTACGGGGTATTCCTCTACCTGAACCTAGGCGGCCGGTTCGCCCTCCAGTCGATCGACTTTCCCTCGATGCGGCACTGGATCATTACCTATGTGGCGCTGGTCGACCTAACCGGGAACCCGGCCGGGCTGCCGGACCTATTCTTCTGCGCGTGGAAGCACGACTGCCACATTTTGGTCAATCAGGACGGCAGTTTCTCCGGCGCCGACCAGATCACCCTGCCGCTGTCGGGGGAGGTAGCGGTACACGCGGCTGCGTTCGCCGATGTCGAGCACGACGGTCGGATAGACATCGTGACCGGCGCGAGCACCGAACTGGAATGGAACTTCTACCCGCGCAGCGACACTTTGTACCTCTGGCACAACTTGGGTGGCGGCCGGTTCCGACGGCAGGCACTGCCCGGCTCGCATGGCGAGACGTTGAGCCTGCTCTTCGCTGATCTCAACGGCGACGGATGGCCTGATCTGTATGTTGGCAACGACTTCGACGAACCCGACCTGGTGTACCTCAACCATCACGGCCAGCTTGAGCCCGTGCCCCGGGCCGGTAGTCCGTTCCCGTACTCCACCGAAAGCACGATGTCGGTCGACAGTGGCGACATCAGAAATGACGGGCAACCGGCGATCTACGAAGGGGCGATCGCCTTTGGCGGGATCAGCCCAGACCAGCTGCAGGCGCAGCGCGCACCACCGGGCGCCGCCTGCCGGGCCTCCTACACCGGTGATCCCACCGAACTGCAGAACTGCCTGGCGCTCGGCGAGTTCCAAACCGCGGTGGTGCGCTCTCGAGACGTGACCAGCGTCACCGAATGCCAGCACTTTACCGACCCAACGAAACAGCGGGACTGCGTCGCGGCAGGCTACCTGTGGAACGAGGCGTTCGTCACCCTGCCCGACGAAGGCGCCAACCGGTCCGCGGTACAAGCCGAGTGCCAGCGGATCCCGGCCGCGCTGATCACGCTGCGTGACGTCTGCGCCGAGGTTCCCGCTAACCCGCTCGACTACGGCCAATCCGAGAAGACGCTCACCAACGAGATGCCGCAACATCGCAACACCAACCTGCTGTTCATCCCAAATGGCCACGGCTACCAGGACGTCACCACCCCCTGGGGGGTCGGCTTCGGCGGGTGGAGCTGGAACGCGAGATTCGTCGACCTGACCAACGACACCTGGCAAGACCTGTTCATTACCCAAGGCACCCGACTGCGCTTCGACAACTCCTCGAACATCCTCTACCGCAACCTTGGCGGCCAGCGCTTCGCCGACCAGACAGCGGCCTATGGGCTGCAGGACGACGTCCCCACCGGGGGCTCGTTGTTCCTCGACTACGCAATGGACGGCCGGGTCGACATCATCACCTATCCGTTCGCCCTGACCCCGGTGGTCTGGCGTAACGACCTGCCGGCTGGGCCCGGCCTGCAAATCGCGCTACGTGACGACCGGACGGCGAACCCGGCTGGCATCGGCGCGCGGGTGGTGATCCGCTCGCCGGACGGCCGGCTGCAGATGCGCGACATCAAGGCCAGCGGCGGATACGACTCGCAAGACTGGACCGTCGCTGCCTTCGGACTCGGCAACTGGTCGGCCGTGACCACAATCACCGTCACCTGGCCGGACGGGAGCATCCAGACGCTGACCGGGTTGGCGCTACACGCGGGCCGCTACACCCTCGAACGGCTCCCTTTCGCCGCCGTCTCATCGGCGCCGTTGGGCACCGCGACCCCAGGATCCACCGCCGAGCCCTGCTGCTTCCGACGAGACCAAGGCGCCCCAGTCCAGCCCGCGTTCGAAAACCTCGCGCCGGCCGAGGAACCCGGCCGTCAACGGTGATGAGCCTCACGCGCCCCGCCATCCCCGGCGCCGCCCCTAGCGGCGGCGGCCTGTCTTGGCGCGGGATCCCCGTCGTGCTGCCTCGGCGTGGGGACCCACGGCTGCGACTCTCCGCAGTGATCATCTCGTTGCAGGTACTCGGCCAGGCTGGGCTGAACTTCAAGGTCTCGGTGGCCCAGATTCTGATCAGCGTCGCGGTGTGCGGGCTCGTCGAGATTGGCATCACCTATCGAAGGCAGCAAGCTCTCGTGTGGCCGGCAAGCGCGATCCTCACCGGCAATGGAGTCGCGTTCATCCTGCGGGCAGCCGGCACGCGGCACGGGCAGTGGTGGACGCTACACGGCGTTGGCTTCTTCATCCTGGCAGCCCTGATTGGCTTGCTCTCAAAATATTTGATCAAACCCGGCGGCCGGCAGGTGTACAACCCGTCGAACCTCGGTCTCGTCGCCTGTCTGCTGGTCGTCAGCAGCCCGGACGTTTTCCCACAATACCTGTGGTGGGGGCCGCTGAACCCCCCGGTCATCACCGCACTGGCGATCATCCTGCTCGGCGTGGTGTGGGTGCTGCGACCCGTCGGCATGTTGCCCATGACCGCGGCTTTTCTAGTGCCCTTCGGAGCCATGATCGGCGGTCTCGCCGCCACCGGACACTGCTTCGCCGCGATCTGGCACACCGGCCCCGTGTGCGGGCTCGCCTACTGGCACGACATCACGCTGTCCCCCGAGCTCCTCATCTTCGTCTTCTACATGATGTCCGATCCCAAGACCGCGCCACGCTCCGCCCGGAGCCGACTCGCCTACGCGGGTATCACCGCGCTCATCGCCGCCGGGCTAATTGCCTTCCAACCCACCGAATACGGGGTCAAGGTCGCTCTGCTGGCCGCCCTGACCATCGTCTGCTCACTGGTCCCAGCCCTCGAACGCGCGTGTGATCGACCGCAGGCTCGCGGGCCCCGATCGATGGACGAACCGTGCCGGGGCGCGCCGCGTCAACCTGCCAGCGAGTGGCGGCACAGGGTCACCCCCTCGACGGTCGCGGTCGCCCTCATCCTGGTCACGGTTCCACTCGCGGTCAGCCGCCTGGCCGGCGATCAGCAGCTGCTTAACCTCGAGCGTGGCATCACCACCTCGGGCACCCCGCCATCGCAATAGCGGGAGCCCTTCCGCGGTCGCACTAGATTCGATCCAGTGACCGGCTCCAGCCCAGGATCGACTCTGCTCTCTTGCCTGCCGTTCGACCACGGGTTGGGCGGCGAGCGACGTCGGTGGCCGAACGTCGGCCGGATTCACTCCATGCAGTACCCGTGCTCCACGAGCCGCTGCGCCATGGTGTGATAAGCCACGGGGTTAGTCGGGGCCCATGTGGCTAGACCGTCGACGTAGCGGTTGTACATGCAAAAAGCAGCGGCGATGAGGACGGTGTCGTGGATTTCGAGGTCCGTCGCCCCGGCCTTCCGGGCGGCGCCGATATCCGTCGCCGTCACGTCACGGCCGCTCCGCTGCACCTTGGCCGCAATCCCGAGCAGGGCGCGTAACTTGGTGCCGATGAGCAGGCTCGCCGGATCACCTAGCACTGCGCTCACCAACGCCTCACCCTGGTCGAGTTGGCGGGCCGCACACGCACTATGCGAGGCCTCGCAGAAACGGCACTCGTTGAGGCTCGAGACATAGGCCGCGATGAGTTCACGTTCCCCGCGGCTCAGGGAACTATCACCACGCAGCAGAATTTCGGCGAGCTGGTTGAGGGGTCGCGCAGTCTCGGGCCGGAAGGCCATCGGCCCAAGTATTCCGGGCAGCCCGTCCGGCAGCTCGATGTGCGCCATCACTCCCGTCCCCTCGCGCGACGACAGGCACGCCGGCAGCGGCTGGCTACCATGCAGGAGCACTGCACGGGGGTCACCGGCAGCGCCTCATTCGGCCCCGCCGCCAGACCTCGGTTGCCGGACACCGCCAGCGCCGACGGGATTAGCGGTCGCTGTCACGCGCTGCCGATGCCGAGTGCTCACCTGCCAGGCTCCACGCCGGTTGATCCTTGTACGGCGCAGCACCGCGAGGCCAGTGGCGACCGCGACCAGCGCGCCGAGGGCGAGGAGTGAGGAGCCACCGGTTCGTGGCAGCGAACTGCCGCTCGCAGCCGCGCGGGGCCCGCTGGGCACGGTGGCGGCAACCGGAGCTCTGGCGGGGACCGCGCCGGCCGTACCGGAGGCCGGCAGCGCCGGCAACGGGTACACGCCGTTGGTGAACTTGAGCACCATGAACCCGTTGTCCTGACACTGCGCCCACAGCTCGTGGCTACCGTCAGCCGCCGTATCGAACCGGATCTGCGAGGTGCACCAGTCCGCCGTCAAGTTCGGCGGCTGCGCGATGTTCGTCACCCCACCCGCGTGTTCCGAGCCGGGGAGCTGGCCGTGCTTGGCGACTTGCGCCGGCGGGTTGAAATAGGCGATCTCCCGCGGCTGGTAGGGGTTGCGGATGTCGAAGACCCGAATCCCGGACTGGAAGTAACCGCAGGCCACCGCGGTCGGGTCATGCTCTCGGTCCACCACGCAATAGTGTGCCTCGTAGCCGAACCCCCCGTTGCCCGCGACCTCGGCCTGGTTTTGCTTGGCGTACTTCGGAGTTTGGATCGCCAACCGCAGCACCGAGATAATCTTCGGAGCTGCGGGATTCGCGATGTCGATGATCCGGGCCGCCCCCGCCGGCACACCGGTCGTGCTCAGCGAGCTCCCGGCGCCTCCCTCGTCGAAGAAGAGAATGTAAGGGTGCCCGTGGTAGCTGATGGGAATCGTGCTCTGGGCTGTCGAGCCATCGGTCCAGTACACATGGCCGATCTCGGTCGTCACCGGCGCGGCGGACCGGGACTGGATCTGGCTGACGTCGTAAATCTCCAGGCCGTTGCCGCTCCCGCTGCTGCCGACAATGTCCGCAGCATAGAGGGTATTTCCGTCGTCGCTGACCGACAGACCATGCGTGATCGTTCCCACCCGGAACACATTGAGCAGGCGGGGAAGCGCTGGATTGCTGACGTCGATGGCGGCCAACGTGCCGGCAGACGCCGTGCTGCCGTAGTAGGTCATGCCGTCGGGTGCCCAGTTCCCCTCATGGCCGAACGGGACGTCCATCGGGGTGCTAGACAGCAGCGTCGGGTGGGCGCAGTCAGTCTTGACGCTGTAGACGTCGAAGAACAGCGGACCCTGGCCGGCGCCGTCGTAGGCGGCAACCGCCCCGAGCAGGCCGCGCGGCTGGTTGACCTTGAGTGACTCCCACGGCCCGAGCATCGCCGGGCTGGTCAACCGGGCGGTCGGCTGCGGATGCGCCGGGTTGGATGCGTCGATCACCTGCACCCCCGGGGCGGTGGTGTTCTGCGCGGTGTCGTAGTAGTCGCAGTTGCCATACCAGGCGTTCTGCCAGCCAGCGCCGACCCCCTGGTACTGCCCGACGAGCACCAGGTTGCACCGGTAGCCGAGTTGGGACCGCCCGTCCTGGCGGTCTTTGAGCGGCACCTCCCCTTGCACCCCGTCTTCGGGCACCGACCCCGAGCCGCAGTGAGCCGGCGGCACAGTCGCGTTCGGCCCGACCAGCAGACTCCCCGAACCCGCCGCAGCGGCGCCGACCCCCGCACCTGCCGACAGCAGCATCAGAGCCGCGACCCCGGCCAGCAACCGAACGCCCGGGACCCTCGGTCCAGCAATCACCGCTACCTCCACTTCCCCGCACGGCAACACGCGGGCGAAGACCTGCGCCACAGCCCACGTCCCTAGCCATGTCGCTGCCGTCCGCGCCTCTGTGCCTCCCCGCCGGGTGACGGACTGACACAGAACTCGCTGTTCGACCCCCCTGCAGCGTGGTCCTGGCCGGCGTGGCAAGTTTGCGACGGGCGGTCGAAACCGCGCGCCAAACGGTGACTGGAGATCCCAGGACAGGAAAAGTTCACGGTCGGGCGCGAATCTCGCCGGGACCATCGCTCAACGCAACTTCGGCCTCCCTCCCATGGCAGCTCCCATCCGGTTCCGTGGAGTCCACGCCCGTGGTGAACGGGGTCGGCGAGTCCGCGCTGACGTAGACGACCCCGCGTCATCCTCAAGGACCTGTCTCAAGGATCTCGGCGGAAGGAGCACGGTGGTCGACCCGTCGATGTTGGTCGGTCCGAGATGGCGGCAAGCAACTGGAGAACGCATCGCCCCAATCACGGCTGACGTTCCCAGGGTTACTCGCGGAAGTAGGTCGGAATCCGCCGTTCAACGACCAGATTCGACCGTTTAGCGCAGAAAGCGCCAACTGGGAGTGACCTGGGGGGACGATCCCCCGCCTAGCCGTCTAGGTTCCCCCTGACCGCGTGTCGGGGAGCGGAGGTCGAGATGTCTGCTATCACAGGTGTGCCCCGGTGCTGGGCGGCCCGCCGCGCCATGGTTGGCCGCCGCGGCGTCCTGACAGCGACGGTGGTCGTTTCGGTGGTCTCCGCCGGCTTTGGCGGAGTCGGCGGGCCTGCCGCCGCCCTGGCGTCGTCCAGCGCCGCGGCAGCCACCCTGGTGGGCCCGAACGCGACCGTACCTCCAGCGACCTGTGGACCAGGATCGGTCCCCGAGCATGGGGTGCAGGGCGAGGTGCCGCTCAAGGACCGTCAGGATGGCCGCTCGCAGCTTGGGTATCGCTGCAACCTCATCCTGGTCGGCCAGCACCAAGGCCAGGGTGCCGGATGGCAGAACGCCTGGTATGGCCACTGCGACTACTACGACACCAAGACCAGCGTTGATCCAACCAAGTTCCCAAATGGTGGCGGCAACGGTCAGATCAACCCAGGAACCCAGGTAGTCGATGTCTCAAACCCGGCGCACCCCGAGCTGACCGGGAACCTGGACACTCCGGCTCTGGACGGCCCCTGGGAGTCACTCAAGGTCAACCAGCCCCGCGGTCTACTCGCTGGCGTGGGCGGCTTCGGCGGGGATGTGGCAGGTCCGCTGTACTTTGACGTGTACGACGTCAAAACCGATTGCGCACACCCCAAGCTCCTCGCCAGCGTCCCATTTGATACCCCGAACGGCCACGAAGGAAATTGGGCGCCAGACGGGATGACCTACTACGGGACGAACCTCGCAGGGGGACTCTCCGCCGCCATCGATGTCTCGAACCCCGCCTCACCCGCCCCGATCACGGTTGGCCAACCCGGTGGTTGCGCGGTTAATCACGGTTTGTCACTCAGCGATGACGGCAAGACGCTATACGTGGCCTGCATCTCCCCCGAGGGTCTGAAGATCGTGGACACCAGCGCGATTCAGGACCGTGCAGCCGGCGCGACCTTCGGCTCGACGATCGGCTCCCTGAGCTGGTCCGACGGGTCGACCGGCCAGGTGCCAATTCCGATCAGCTACGGCACTCACCCGTACATTCTGTTCGTCGACGAAGGCGGAGGAACGTGTTGCGGGGGTGTGAGCGGTGTTCCGGCCGGAGCGGCCCGAATCATCGACATCGCGAATCCCGCCGCTCCGAAGATTATCTCGGTGCTGCGGTTGGCGATCCAGACTCCGAAGTACGCCAAGCAAAACCAGGCCGAGATCGCAGGCAACGGTTCGTTCGGTTACCAGGCGCACTACTGCGCGGTGGACCGGGAGCATAACCCGACCGCGGCGGCCTGCGGATATTTCCAATCCGGGATACGGGTCTTCGACATCCGCAACCCCTACCAACCGCACGAAATCGCGTACTTCAACCCACCGGCTCAAGTGGCCAAGCACGGGCAACTTCCCGGCTCGGAACACGACGGCGGGCCGAACAACAGCCAACCGCCCAATATGACAGCGGACTGGTGCAGTTCGCAGATCCGGTTCTATACCGCCGCCGATGGCAGTCATGAGTTGTGGGCACAGTGTCAGGACAACGGGTTCATGGTGCTCAAATTCACCAACGCTGTGTACCCGCTGCCGGAGTTACCGGCCCAGGCCCCGACGTTCACGGTGGCACCGAAGGCGCCAGCCCGCACAGCCGTACTGGGCGTCAAGTTTACGAGCACGCAAAGCGGCCCGCTGCCGCGGACGGGTGGCTCCCCGCTGCTCGCCGTCTGCGCGCTTCTGGCCACAGTCGTGGGCGCGGGGCTACTCCGCCGTGCCCGGTCCAAACCCTGAAGTGTCCAGAAGCTCAGGTCGGCGTCGTCCGCTCACCAAGCGTGACCTTGCAGGCGCCAAGTCTCCCGCGCTGACGCAGCGTGAGGGTCTACCCTGACGCTGCAGGTGCACAACCGTGTCGAGGCAGCGATTCGCGCCGCCAAAGAAGGTTGGCTGTAGAGGTACGCTCATCGGAGACCGCGCGTTCGACCCCTACGCTGACGCGCGGCGAGCCTCGGTGTTGGTACCTGCCGGACTGAGCCGGATGACGGGACCCTCGAGCAGCGGTTGCGAGTTCGCATTCTGTGAGGCGCGGTGCACCCGTGTGTACGGTGCGCGAACCCCGGTCAGGGGGTCGTCATCCCGACCGTCCTCAGGCACCTCGAAGGTAGGGATGATCTTCCCCCGGTGGTAGACCCGAATCTCGAGGACATACTGCTGGATGAGGGTGAAGGGCGCCAGAAGTTCAGTCGCGCTCATGCGGCAGATTCGTATTCGTGCAGGAGGCCGCCGAGGATGTCGCATCGGCGAACGTCGGTGAAGGCGACCGGCTTATCCGGGTATGGCGGACCGGATGCGCAGTCGAGTAGCCGGCCGCGGAGAAGGACGACGACGGTTATAGTGTTAGACGTAGATCGCCAGAATGCGTTCCAGGTGCCGGCGGCCGACGATGAGCATCCAGTCCAAGGCTTCGGTGCGCACGGTGCGGACCCATCGTTCCGCGTACGCGTTCGCGCGGGGTGAGCCACCGGCGTGGGTATGATCCGCAGGCCTTCGGAGCGAAACACTTCGTCGAACGCCCTGGTGAACTTGGTGTCCCGGTCGCGGATCAGGAACTTCATCGCCATGCCCGCGTCGGCGAGGTCGGCGAGCAGGTTACGGGCGACTTGGGTCACCCACGGCCCGGTCGGATGCGCGGTCACGCCGAAGATGTGCACCGCTCGGGTCCGAACCTCGATCGCAAACAGCACGTAGAGCCTGGTCAGCCCGACGGTGTCGACGGTGAAGAAGTCGATCGCCAGGATGCCGGCGGCCTGGGCGCGCAGGAAGCCGAGCCAGCCGGGCCCGGTCCGCCGCGGCGCCGGCCCGATCCGGTGCGCCCGCAGCAGCCTGCGGATGCTGCTCGCGCCGACCCGGATGCCGAGCTTGCGCAGCTCGCCTTGGATCCTCACGCATCCCCAGGAGGCGTTTTCCCGGCCGAGTCGAAGGATCAACTCCACGGTCGGTGAAGGCAGCGGCGGCCGACCGGTCCGGCCGGCTTGTCTTCCCCACCGTCGCCATTTGCGGGCGGCCAGTTCCCGCTGCCAGCGCAGCAGCGTCGCCGGGGTGATGAGAAACGCAGCCCAGCGCGCTCTCGGCAGTAGCCGGCCCAGCCCGGCCAGCAGCGCCCGATCCGCCGGTCGGTAGCTCACCCGGCCGGATACCTGGCGGGCCAGCACGGCGAGTTGATGGCGCAAGACCAGGATCTCGACGTCCTTGTTCGTCTCGTCGCGACGCATCGAAACGATCAACTCAAGGATCCGGCGCAAGCCGAGAAAGAAGAACGACCACAGCATGGCAACCATGATCCAATATTGCCATCCGTGTTCTCCGGACGGCCCGCCGAAAACCGTCCTCACGAGCGCGAATCCGGCTTCTGGACCCCTACAGCCCACCTGGGCCGAGTAGGTCCGCCATAGGATGATCCCGACGTCCAGCGAGAGAGCGAAGCGGGTGGCGACCGGTTGCTGCGCTTCTCATACACCCGATGGCCGACGTCCGGGTGATCGAAACCGGCGTTCGGCGCGTCCAGATCCTGACGAATTCCTATGTACGATCCGCTATACTAAGCCTATGCCCGAGAGGTCGGCGGCTGAACTGCTCCGAGATGCGCGAACGAAGGCTGGGCTGTCCCAGACGGAGTTGGCAGCCCGGGCTGGGGTGACCCAGAGCGTGGTCAGTGTGTACGAGTCGGGTCGGCGCCAGCCGGCATTGCCGACCCTGGCCGGGCTCGTGGCGGCAGCCGGCTACGAGTTGGATGTGCGGCTACGTAGCCTGGCGCCGGCGCCGCGGGCGCTTTCGGGCCCATTGGGGCGTCGGGTGCGCCGTCATCACCCGCGCCTCGTCCGGATCGCCGCTGCGTACGGGGTGCGGCTGATCGGCGTGTTCGGCAGCGTCGCGCGGGGCGAGGAGCGGATCAATAGCGACCTTGACCTACTCGTCGAGTTTCCAACCGAGTTCAGCTTGTTCCAGATGGGCCGGCTGGCCAGCGAGTTGGAGGCTGTCCTCGGCGCGCGGGTAGACCTCGTACCCGCCGCCGATCTCAAACCAGGTGTGCGAGCCAACGTGCTCGCCGAACTGGTCGAGCTGTGACGCGCCGGGACTCTCAGCGGCTGACGGACATCACGACCGCCGTCGCCGCGATTCGGGCCCATCTGTCCCGTGGCGACATGTCCGACGCGCTCATCTTCGACGCCGTCCGCGTCCGGCTCATCGAAATCGGCGAGGCGGTCAAAGCGCTCGACCTCGCACTACTGGCGAGCGAGCCGACCATTCCCTGGGCGAAGATCGCCGGTATGCGCGACCAGCTCGCCCATCACTACTTCGACACCTCACACGCCATCGTGACCGGTACCGTCCACCACGACCTGCCCGAACTCGAGCAAGCGGTCGAACGGCTCACTTCGAGATTGACCCAGCAAGCTGAGTAGCAGCCGCTCGGATCGGACACCCGTTGCTGGAAAACGCTGAGCATCCACGTCATGGCCGCGCCGAGCATCGCTGCCCTCGGCCTAGCATGAGGTTGCCGCGATCGACTTTCCTCCCTGGGAGACACCATGGAAACGGCGTTCACCCTGCTTGTGGGTATCCAGCATCCGCTTCAGCAGGCTGTCATGGGCGGCGTGTCCGTCCCCGAGCTGGCCGGCGCCGTGGCGCACGCCGGGGCCCTGGGAATGCTGTGTGAGTTCGATGACGAAGCTGCCTCTGAGCGGATGACCCGGGCCTTGAAGCTCGGCGGCGGCGGTGCCATCGGGATGGGTTTCTTCGGACAGTGGATCGATCGAGATCTGGAGACATTCGAGATAGCCTCCGACCGGTTGCGGGTCGTCGAGGTCTTCTGGAGCGCGCCGGACGCGGCTCTGGTCGCCCGGGCGCGCCGATCGGGAGCCGCGCTGGTCGGCTGGCAGGTCGGTTCCCTCGACGAAGCCCTTGGGGCAGTCGACGTCGGCTGCGACTTTGTGGTCGCCCAGGGAAGGGAGGCCGGAGGCCACGTCCGGGGCACCCTCCCTCGGCAGGAGCTGCTGGAGCTTGTCCTGTCCCACGTCAGCGTTCCTGTCGTCACCGCAGGGGGGATCACCACGGCTGCGGACGTCCTCGCAGCGATCGCGGAGGGCGCGGCAGCGGTGCGCGTCGGCACCCGGTTCGTCGCCACGAAAGAGTCCAATGCGCACCCGGAATACGTACAGGCGCTGCTCGCCGCAACATCCGGTGACCAGACGGTCCTCACGACCGCGTTCGGAGTCGGCTGGCCGGATGCGCCGCACCGTGTGCTCGCCAGTGCCGTGGCCGCCGCCGAGCAGTTCGAGGGCGAGGTCGTTGGACAGGTGAGCGGCCCGGGTGGACCGTCCCCCGTCCCCCGCTTTTCGGTGGTCACCCCGTCCATCAAGGCGGTGGGACACATCGATGCCATGGCTCTCTATGCCGGCACCGGCGTCGGCGCCGTGACCGCGGTCCTGCCTGCTGCGGAGGTCGTCGCCGACCTCGTTTCACAGCTTGACTGAAGCGTGGTGTCCGCGAGCACCTAGGGTAGTTGTCTCGGTTTTCAGCGGCGATTGATTCGAGGGCTACTCGGCCGGGTCGCACCTTCTCGAGGATGGCGGCGGCGCTGGCGGTCCAGACAAGCGGTTTTGGATTGTTGTTGTTCGCGTCGAGGTAGGCCTGGATGGCCGCGATGAGGTCGGGCACCGAGTGGAAGACGCCGCGGCGGATGGCCTTGTCGGTGATGTCGCGAAACCAGCGTTCCACCAAGTTGAGCCAGGAACTGGAGGTGGTGCCGCGGCTGACGGCCGTCCTCCAACAGGCTCATCGACAACTCCCGCGCCCGCTGCGTCGTCCACGCCTCATTGGGATGTGCGGTGACCCCGACCAAGCGAACCTGGCGGGCACGGATCTCGATCGGGAACAGCACGTCCAGCGTCTTGAGCAGCACCATTTCAACAGTGAAGAAGTCGGTAGCCAGGATCCCGGCCGCCTGCGCCCGCAGGAACGCCCGCCACGTGCTTGAAGCGCGGTGCCGTGCGGGGCAGCGCCCGGCTCAGTGCGGCCAACATGGCCCGGTCGACCGGCCGATACTCGACCCGTTTCACCTGACGCCGCACGACCGCGAGCTGGTGGCGCAGGACGAGGATCTCGAGCTCCTTGGCCGCGTCGTCCCGGGCGCTCCCCCACGCTCAATCCGAGCCCGCTCAGGTTTCTGCACCCGACAGTCGCCTACCCCAAGATGACCACGCCAGAGCCGACCGTAGTTGCGCGCTGACGCCCAGCCACCAAGACGATCTTCTTGGCCACCACCCACGGGCCGATGCCAGAACCCAATCGGTGGATTCAGGCTTGGGCCTCTGGGTCA
This sequence comes from Mycobacteriales bacterium, assembly GCA_035533475.1. Classification (NCBI taxonomy): domain Bacteria; kingdom Bacillati; phylum Actinomycetota; class Actinomycetes; order Mycobacteriales; species Mycobacteriales bacterium. The sequence goes on from DATLTS010000053.1 coordinate 15,961, forward strand.
GGCAAGGTCGAATCGGCCAAGGTTCATCGCCTTGTCCCACGCCGCGACGAAGTCGCGTACGAACTTCTCCTTCGAGTCGTCACTGGCGTAGACCTCCGCGAGCGCACGCAGCTCGGAGTTAGACCCGAAGACGAGGTCGACGCGGCTGCCGGTCCACCTGACCTCGCCCGTGGCGGAGTCACGACCCTCGAAGGCCCCCGCGTCCTCAGACGTCGGCATCCATGTGGTGCCCATGTCGAGCAGGTTCACGAAGAAGTCATTGGTGAGTGTTCCGGGTCGCGTCGTGAAAACGCCGAGCGGAGACTGCTGGGCATTTGCACCCAGGACACGCAGGCCACCGACGAGGACCGTCATCTCGGGGGCACTCATGGTCAACAGATTCGCGCGGTCGACAAGGAGGAACTCAGCCGGCAGCCGGTGTCCCTTCCCGTAGTAGTTCCGGAACCCGTCCGCGGTCGGCTCGAGCACCGCGAAAGACTCGACGTCGGTCTGGTCCTGCGACGCATCCGTACGTCCCGGGGTGAATGGCACCTGGACGTGATGACCGGCGTTCGCGGCCGCCTGCTCGACGGCCGCGCAACCGCCGAGCACAATCAGGTCGGCGAGCGAGATCTGCTTCCCGCCCGTCTGCGCGCTATTGAACGTCTCCCGCAGACTCTCCAGGGATCGCAGCACGATCGCAAGCTCGTCAGGGTCGTTGACCGCCCACCCGCTCTGCGGCTCGAGACGCAGTCGCGCCCCGTTGGCGCCACCGCGCTTGTCGCTTCCGCGAAACGTCGACGCTGACGCCCACGCGGTGGAGACCAGCCGGGAGATGGACAACCCCGAGGAGAGGATCTGACTCTTCAGGGTGGCGATGTCCTCCGCCCCTACGAGCTCGTGCGCAACGGCCGGGACGGGGTCCTGCCACAGCAGCGTCTCCTGCGGGACCAGCGGCCCGAGGTAGCGCGCGATGGGCCCCATGTCGCGGTGCGTCAGTTTGAACCAGGCCCGAGCGAAGGCGTCCGCGAGCTCCTCCGGGTGCTCGAGGAAGCGGCGCGAGATCTGCTCGTAGACCGGGTCCGCTCGAAGCGCGAGGTCGGTCGTCGCCATCATCGGGGCGTGCCTGCGCGACGGGTCGTGGGCGTCGGGCACGGTGTCCACCGCAGCGCCGTCCTTGGGAGCCCACTGCTGCGCGCCGGCGGGGCTCTTCACGAGCTCCCACTCGTGGCCGAACAGGGTCTCGAAGTAGCTGTTGTCCCAGGTCAGCGGCGTAGGCGTCCACGCACCTTCGAGCCCGCTGGTGATCGTGTCCCCGCCCCTGCCGCTGCCGTAGCTGTTCCGCCAGCCGAGGCCCCGCTCCTCCAGCGGGGCACCCTCGGGCTCGGGTCCGATGTGCTCGTTCGGGTCGGCCGCGCCGTGGGTTTTGCCGAACGTGTGGCCGCCAGCGATCAGCGCGACCGTCTCCTCGTCATTCATCGCCATGCGGCGAAATGTCTCGCGGATATCCCGAGCCGAGGCCAGCGGGTCCGGGGTGCCGTTCGGGCCCTCCGGGTTCACGTAGATGAGGCCCATCTGAACAGCGGCAAGCGGGTCCTCGAGCTCCCGGTCGCCGATGTAGCGTTCGTCGCCGAGCCAGGTGTCCTCCGGTCCCCAGTAGACGTCCTCGTCAGGCTCCCAGACGTCCGCGCGACCGCCCGCGAAGCCAAAGGTCGTCAAGCCCATGGTCTCCAGGGCCCGGGTGCCGGCGAAGACAATCAGGTCGGCCCACGAGATCTTGCGGCCGTACTTCTTTTTGACCGGCCAGAGCAGCCTGCGGGCCTTGTCGAGGTTCGCGTTGTCGGGCCAGCTGTTGATCGGCGCGAAACGCTGCATACCCGCGCCGGCCCCCCCGCGCCCGTCGCTGATGCGGTACGTACCCGCGCTGTGCCACGCCATCCGAATGAAGAACGGGCCGTAGTGGCCGTAGTCGGCGGGCCACCAGTCCTGCGAGGTCGTCATACCTTCGTCGACGTCCCGGCGCAGGGCCTCGAGGTCGAGAGTGTTGAACTCCGCGGCGTAGTCGAAGTCGTCGCCCATGGGGTTGGCCACGGCGGGGTGCTTGCGCAGGATCTTCAGGTTGAGCTGATTCGGCCACCAGTCGCGGTTCCCCGCGCCCTCGGTCGGGTGATTGCGGCGAGCGGACGAGACCGGGCAGGCGCCTTCGCTCTCCGGCGAGTTCATGTCTCCGACAACTGCATCGTGGTGCTCGGGCACGGGAATCCTTCCGGTATGTGATGGGTCAGGGGCGATCAGGAGGCGCGGTGATCATGAGCCGTGGGCGGCTGGAGCAGTCGGGACACATGCCCCAGTAGGTGACCTCAGCCTCGTCGATCGCGAAGCCATGGTCGTCGGACGCGGTCAGGCAGGGCGTCTCGCCGACGGCGCAGTCGACGTCGGAGACGGCGCCACACGACCGGCACACGACGTGGTGGTGGTTGTCCCCGACCCGCGACTCGTATCGAGCGACGGAGCCAGCCGGCTCTAGGCGCCGCACCAGGCCCGCCGTGGTCAGCGCGCGCAGCACGTCGTACACAGCTTGGTGCGACACCTCACTCAGATCCTTGCGCACGACACGGATGATCGAGTGCGTGTCCGCGTGCGGATGCTCCTGCACGGCGGCCAGCACCGCGAGCCGAGGGCGCGTCACACGCAGGGCAGCCCGGCGCAGCACGTGCTCGAATCCGGACGACGAGGGCACGCTTCGAGTCTGCTGATTTTCTGGGATCAGTCAACTTACGGGCACCCACCACGACGATGCGCCCCACAGCGCCTCACCGGTCGACGCCACGCCGCACGCGTGCGTTCCCCCGGCCGATGAAATGCAGCGCGGCACCTGCCCGGCGTGTTGTCCAGCTCAAGGAACGCCGCCGACCGAGCCGTCTCCACGCGTGGATCACGATCGGCAGGCAGGCCCACCGGTATCCCGCCGCGCTCGCCGGCCCGGGTATGAACCGGCCGTCGGGTCAGCGTGTTTTGGGCCGGGGCTTCCCCTTGCTCGCTTTCGACCTCTCCAACCGCGCGTCAGGTCCCGGGACGAACAGGCCCTCATGCCCGTCGACTTCCCAGCGCACCAGGTACGGCGGCATACCCCTCGAGCCCCGGACGTCGATCACTGTGCCACGGCGAACCAACTCGCCGACCCGGTGCCCGCGAACCACGACATGATCACCAACAGTTGCCTGCATGGCGGCCTCCCTCGACACCCCCATCCTGACCCCGCCGGGCCGGAAACACCAGCGGTCGGCCCCAGCCTGGACGCGGGACTGGTTGCCCAGGCAGTCGACCCTCGATCCGGGCACGGCAACATCGTCTGCGCGCGGTCCCTCTGCGGTGTTGTTCGGTCGCCAGCCCCCGTTCGTCATGACCCGCCAAGGTCTCGGGCGGTGGGACGGGTTCTGCCCGCCGGCAGCGCCGCGCTCGTGACCTCCGGACTACGCGGATCCGGTGACGCCCGACGTGTTCCGCATCCGCCGGCCACGGTCACCTGCGGTCCCGGCCCGGACGGTGACGATCGCGCCGTTCGGCGTCTGCGACCAGGGAATCGCGTCGGGTCCTGCGCCTTGCAGGTGACCGAGCGCGATGCGCAAGGTGTCGCCGTGGGTCACGATGACGACTACAGGTCCTGGCGGTCGAGCTGCCAGTGCCGTGAGGAAGCAGGCGACTCGCCGGTAGACGTCTCGTGTGCTTTCCCCGCCCGGTGGGCGCCAGTCCGGGTCGGACCACTGGGGCTGCGCGGGCGATGTCCATACCTCAGCCGAGCGACGCCCCTCGAACGTTCCGAGGCCCCGCTCGCGCAGCGCTGCCGTCGTCTGAAGGGGCGCGCCGAGTCGGGTAGCGATGGGGACGGCGGTTTGCACCGCACGGGCGAGGTCACTGGAGATGACGGCCAAGGCGCCGCTGTGCGCGAGCGTGCGAGAAGCGGTGCGTGCTTGGTGGTGACCGAGTTCGGTGAGCGGGACATGCGATGTCTGGCCCTGCACGCGCCCTTCGGCATTCCACTCGCTTTGACCGTGCCGCACGAAGTGCAGGACGAGCGACGGCTTCATCGGGCGGCGTCAGCTGCTGGCAGTGGGGTCTGTCGCTGCCGCGAAAGAGCGGGCCATTTCGACGACGCTCCCGATGACGACGATGGCGGGCGGGCGGACGTCGGCGCGCTGCGCGGCGCCAGCGATCCCCCGGAGGGTGTCGATGAGGAGCCGCTGCGCCGGCGTGCTGCCGTCGCTGATCACGGCGGCGGCGGTGGAGGACGGCCGCCCGCCGCGCAACAACGCGTCGGTGATCGTCGACAGGTTCTGCACCGCCATCATCAGCACGAGCGTTCCGGTGTCCGCCCCCAGCAGCTCCCAGTCGACGGTCGATCGAGGGTCGCCGGGAGGTAGGTGACCGGAGACGACCGTGAAGTGTTGGCACCGGCCGCGGTGGGTGACGGGGATTCCGACGAGTTCGGGCACGCTGAGCGCGCTGCTCACTCCGGGGACCACTTCGCAGGGGATACCGGCGTCGAGGCAGGCGTGCAGCTCCTCTGCGCCGCGCCCGAAGACGAATGGGTCCCCTCCTTTGAGGCGGACGACGAGGCGGCCGGCGCGGGCGTGTTCGATGAGCAGCTGGTTGATGTCTTCCTGGCGGGCTCCAACGCCCCGGGGGAGTTTGCCGACGTCGACGATGTCAGCGTCGAGGCTGTCCAGCAGGGCTCTCGGCCCCAGTCGGTCGGTCACCACCACGTCCGCGTCGGCAAGGAGGCGACGCCCGCGGACGGTGAGCAGCCCGGGGTCGCCGGGTCCCCCGCCGACGAGCGCGACGCGGCCTCGCGGCGAGGCTGCGGTGCCTGTGGCGAGCGAGCCGTCCTCGAGTGCTGCCACCAGCGTGTTCCGCACGGCGCTGGCTCGACGTGGATCACGCTCCGCGTTGACGGCGATGGTGAGCCCGTCCACCCGGCCGGTAGCCGGTGTCCAGGCCGTCGAAGCCGTCGCGTCGTCAGCCTGGACACACCAGATCCGGCGCAGCGCGGCTTCCGCGGCCACGGCCGCGTTGACGGTGGGATCGTCGGTGCAGGCCTCCACCAGCCATGAATCCGCGAGATCACCGTCCTGGTACGGCCGCTGGTGCACAGTGACGGTGCCCGCGGCGGCCGCATCCCTCAGTTCAGCGGTGACGTGCGGCGCGATCACGGTGACAGCGGCCCCGGCGGTCACGAGTCCGCGGGCGCGGCGGGTGGCCACGGCGCCGCCGCCGACGACGACCACGGCACGCCCGGCCACCTGGAGCGTCAGCGGGTATCCGTCGTTCACGGGGAGCTGGCGTCTTTGTCGGTCACGCCGGCGGCGTCGAAGGTGGCCATGTCGCGCAGCGCTCTGGCGGCACACTGGACGATGGGTAGGGCGAGTACCGCCCCGGTCCCTTCGCCGAGACGCAGTTCGAGCTCGACGAGCGGCCGCAGCCCGAGGTGGCTCAGCGCGACCGCGTGCCCGGGTTCGGCGGAGCGGTGCCCGGCGATGCAGGCCGCGACGACGTCCGGAGCGAGGGCGTGGGCGACCAACGCCGCGGCCCCGGCGATGACTCCGTCGAGGATCACCGGGACGCGGGCGGCGGCGGCGCTCAACAACAGCCCGGCGAGCGCGGCGTGTTCGAGACCGCCGACCGCGGCGAGCGCACCGATCGGGTCGGCCGGGTCCGGCCGGTGCCGGGCGAGGGCCCGTCGGATGACCTCCACTTTGCGGGCGTGGGTGGCGTCGTCGATTCCGGTGCCCCGGCCGGTGACCTGGGCGGGGTCGGCGGCGGTGAACACGGCGATCAGCGCGGCCGAGGCGGTGGTGTTGGCGATGCCCATGTCGCCGGTGAGCAGACAGCGGTTGCCAGCGGCGATGAGGTCACGACCCACCTCGATGCCGGTTTCGACGGCGTGCTGCGCTTCGGCGCGGGTCATGGCCGGGCCGGCGGTCATGTCGGCGGTGCCCGGCCGGATCTTGCGGGGGAGCAGTCCTGGAACGGCGTCGAGCGGAGTGGCGACGCCGACGTCGACCACGACGACTTCCGCGCCCTGCTGGGTAGCGAAGGAGTTGATGGCCGCCCCGCCGGCGAGGAAGTTCGCCACCATCTGCGCGGTGACCTCCTGCGGCCAGGGTGTGACGCCCTGCGCATGCACCCCGTGGTCGGCTGCGAAGACGGCGACCACGGCCGGCTCCGGGAGCGGCGGCGGGCATTGGCCGGCCAGACCCGCGAGTTGGACGGAGACGTCTTCGAGGACGCCGAGGGCGCCGCGGGGCTTGGTCAGGGCGTCCTGACGTTCGCGGGCGGCCTGCACCGTCGCCGCGTCCAGGGCGGTGATCGCCGCGACCGTCTCGGCGAGCAGGTCTGCCACCGGCCCGCCCGGCAGCCCGCGGCGGTTCCAGCTGCCGTCGTGGACCGCCCAGGACAGCGGCCGGCGCAGCGCCCAGCCAGCGCTGTGCAGTTCTGGCTCCTCGGGGAACTTCGTTACGTGCCCGACACAGAGGTAGGAGACCACCTGGAGGTGGTCGGGCAGGGCGAGTTCCCGGGCGAGTTCCCGCTCGTCGAAGAAGCTGACCCAGCCGACGCCGATACCTTCGGCACGGGCGGCGAGCCACAGGTTCTGAACCGCGAGGCAGCTGGAGTAGGCGGACATCTGAGGTTGACTGTGCCTGCCGAGGGTGTGGCGTCCGCCGCGGGTCGGGTCGCAGGTCACGGCGATGTTCAGCGGCGTGTCGAGGATGGCCTCGGTCTTGAGTGCGCGGAAGGCGCGGGCCCGGGCGCCCGGCAGGGTGTCGGCGTAGGCGTCGCGTTGCCGGGCGGCGAGCGCGTGGACCCGCTCGCGGACCGCGCGGTCGCGGAGGAGCAGGAAGTCCCACGGTTGGGAGAAACCGACGGAGCCGGCGGTGTGAGCGGCGGTGAGGATTCGGGTCAGCGTGGCGTCGTCGATCGGGTCGGGTCGGAATCCGTTGCGGATGTCGCGGCGGTCGGCGACGACGCGGTAGAAGGCGTCCCGTTCGGTGTGTGTGTAGTAGGTCACGCCGATCCCTCCGTCTCGTGCAACACCGCGGCGAACCCCGCCGCGACGTGGTCGTTGGTCGGGTCGTCGCGGACCGCGACGCGTAGCCAGTCGGGACCGAGACCGGGGAACGTGTCGCCGCGGCGGGCCGCGATGCCCCGGGCCCGCAGATGTGCGAGGACACTGGCGCCGTCGGGCACGTGCACGAGCAGGTACGACGCGGTCGCCCCCGAAACCACCTCGGCCCCGACCTGGTGCAGCCGTTCGGCGAAGGAGGCCCGTCGAACCGCGAGGTCGCGGGCCCAGGTGTCGATCTCCGCGACCGCCTGCCCGCTGCTGCATGCCTCGGCGGCCACCAGGGCCGGGCTCGACACGGGCCATAGGGGCTGCGCGGCGGCGAGCCGGCGCACGATGTCGGGGGCCGCGAGCAGGTACCCGATCCGCAGACCGGCGAGGCCCCACGCCTTGGTGAGGCTGCGCACGACGGCCAGGCCGGGCAGCGTCCGGTTGCGCGCCAGGCTGCCAGCCTCCCCGGGGACGCAGTCCGCGAAGGCTTCGTCGACGACGAGCAGCCTGCCGGGCCGGGTGAGCGCGGCGACCACTTCGGGTGGGTGGAGGATCGAGGTGGGGTTTGTGGGGTTGCCGAGGATCACCAGGTCGGCGTCGGCCGGGATGGTGGTCGGATCGAGGTGGAAGGGCGGCGGCAGCACGACCCGGTCGACCGGGTGCCCGGCGGCCCGCAGCGCCGCTTCGGGTTCGGTGAAGGACGGATGCACGCACACCGCCCGACGCGGACGCAAGGTACGAGCGAGCAGGACAAACGCTTCCGCGGCACCCGCTGTCAGCAGCACCTCGTCGGGCGAGCGGCCGTGTCGGCGGGCGACGGCAGCCCGCGCGGCGGTTGGGTCGGGGTAGCGGCCCAGATCGGCGAGCGCGGCGGCGAGTCGAGCGTGCAGCCAAGGCGGCGGTCCGGGCAGCCGCACGTTGACCGCGACGTCGAGCAGCGCGGCGGTCGCGTCGAGGTCGCCGTGGTGGTACAGGTCGACGTCACCGCCCCGTCGCAGTCCGGTGTCGGTCATGCGTGCACTTGCGGGAGGTGAACGTGGTCGTCGGGGTGGTCGTGCGGGACCTGCGGCGTGCCCACCCGGTGTTCGAAACCGGGTAGTGCGACGCGGTACTGACAGGTGTCGCAGTTCATCCGGATGTCGCCGCCGAGCGCCTCTCGGTAGCGCGCCAGGACGAGGTCGGCGAGTTCGTCGCTGTCTCCGAGGACGTCCGCGCGGCGCACCTCGATGTCAGGGTGAGCGATGGTCCATTCGACGCTCTGGCTGCCGACCCGGTCGGGTAGCACGCCTGGGAACAGGAAGTACGGCAGGACCGCGACCCGCCGCGCGCCGAGCCGCCGGCAGCGTTCGAGTGCCTCGGGCACACCGGGTTGCGCCAGGCTGATGAAGGCGGGTTCCACGCCGGCGAGCCCGCGGCCCTCCGCGAACAGGCGGGCGGTCTTGACGTGTTCCGCGTTGGCGTCGGGGTCACTCGAACCGCGGCCGACCAGGACCACCGTGGTGTCGGCGCGCTCGGAACGGTCCAGCACGGAATCGAGCCGCTGGTCTAGCAGGTTCAGCAGCGTCGGATGCGGGCCGAGCGCCCGTCCGTAGTGGTAGACGGTGCCCGGGTGGCGCTGCGCTTCCCGGGCGAGGGCAGCAGGCACATCGCCCTTGGCGTGACCGGCGGCAACGAGCACGAGGGGGACCACACCGAACTCACGGTGGCCGGCGGTGACGAGATGACGGACGGCGTCGGCGAGTGGGGGCGGGGACAGTTCGATGAACCCGCCGGAGACAGGTAGCGACGGGGCGCGCCGGCGCAGCCGGTCGAGGAGGGCGGCGAAGGCGCCGACGCCCGCGTCGCTGCGGGTGCCGTGTCCTACCACGAGAAGTGCGGGGTTGGTCATCGGTTGCCGTCCTGGTAGAGCAGCGCGTTGATCGCGGCGGCTGCGACCGCGGAGCCGCCTTTCGCCGAGCGGTTGCTGATCGCCGGGAGGCCCGAGGCCCGAAGGGCCGCCTTCGACTCCACGGCACCGACGAATCCGACCGGGAGACCGACGACGAGGGCTGGTTCGGCGTCCAGGATCAGCAGCTCGCTCAGTGCGGTCGGGGCGCAGCCGATCACCCACACGGCGCCGGGACCGACCTCGGTGAACGCGGCGTGGACGGCGGCGGCGGACCGGGTGCGGCCCGACATCGGGGGGGTGCTGCGGATCCGGCAGACGGCGGTCCGGTCGGTGATCCCGGCCGCGACCATCTCCACGTCGGCGACGACCGGAGCCCCGGCCCGCAGCGCCGTGAGCCCCGACACCAGGGACGCCTCGTCGCACACCAGATCCTCGACGTAGGAGACGTCGGCGCTGGCATGCAGCACTCTCTCGGTCACCGCTCGACACAGCGGAGGCAACCGCGTCAGGTCCACCCGGCTGCGCAGGATCTCATAGGACCGGGACTCGATCGGGTGCACCGCCCTCACCCGGGCTCACCGCCGTAGCGGCGGTCGAGGCCGCGAATGCGCCACAGCCCGCCCGCGAGCAGCCACGCCGCGACGAACAGCCCGACGATGACGTAGCCGAGGGACTCGAAGTGATCCGAGAGCCGGGCGTAGCCGGCGACCGGGCCGGCGATCCCGGCGTGGCGGACCAGCAGGTCGGCCAGGTACACGGTGGCGATGAACCCGGCGATGGCCACGGTGAGCCCGGTCGTGACGATGTTGTAGTAGAGCCGACGGGCCGGCCGGCGGAACGCCCAGGCGTAGGCGCGGGTCATGAGCAGCGAGTCGAGGGTGTCGAACGCGCTCATCCCCGCGGCGAACAGCAGCGGAAGAGTGAACACAGCGAGGACGGGCAGACCACCGCTGGACGCGGCGCTGGCCGACAGGGCCAGCAAGGTCACCTCGCTGGCGGTTTCCAAGCCAAGACCGAACAGGATGCCGACCGGGTACATGTGCCAGCTCGACCTGACGAGGGCGCGCGCCCGGCCGCCGAGGATGCGGTTCATCAGTCCTCGGTTGAGCAGCTGAAGCTCGAGCTCACGGCTGTCCAGGTCGCCCCGGGCCATCCGTCGCCACAGGCCGACGATGCCGGTCAGCACCATCGCGTTGAGCACTGCGACGAGGAGCAGGAAGACCATGCCGACGGTCACCGATACGACGCCGCCGATCTGCCGGAAGGCGGTCACACCCGCCGAAGTGGACGTCCCGGCGGCGGCCGCCACAACCATGGCCAGCGCGACGACGACGGTGGAGTGACCCATGGCGAAAAAGAAGCCGACGCCGACCGGTCGGCGTCCCCGCTGAAGCATTAGTCGAGTGGTGTCGTCGATGGCGGCGATGTGGTCGGCGTCGAATGCGTGCCGCACACCCAACACGTAAGCCAGCGTGCCGGCACCCGCGAACGTTCCGGCCGCCGCCAGGTTATGCGACCAGTACAGGTAGGACGTCCACGCGGCCACGTGCAGCAGCGCGATGAAGCCGATCACGCCGGAGAGCCGGACCCGTTCGGCGCGGGTCCAGGCGGCGGCTGCGACGAGCTCACTCACCTGCGGATCTCCTCGATCGCGTCGACGGGGCAGACCTCGATGCACTCCCCGCAGCCGGTGCACCGGTCGGCCAGCACCACGAGCGGCACATCGACTCCGGGGCGGACGGCGTGGACCGGGCAGGTGCGCAGGCAGGCGCCGCAACCGACACACGCCGAGGTGACGGCGAGCATGCTCAACCCCACCGGTATCCCCGCGGGGTGACCATCCGGCCCGCCACGGTCCGGGTCTGCGAGCTGCCGACCACCACGACCGTAGTCATCCCGACCCGGGCCGGATCGACGTCGGCCAGCGTCGTCAGGTCGACCTGCTCCCCCGGCCGGCTCGCGTCGGTGACGACGCCGACCGGCGTGGTTGTGGGCCGGTGCCCGGCGAGGATCCCGAGCGCCTTGGCCAGCTGCCAGTCCCGGCCGCGGCTGCGCGGGTTGTAGAACGTCACGACGAGATCCCCCTCCGCAGCGGCCGACACCCGGCGCTCGATCGCCTCCCACGGTGTGTGCAAGTCGGAGAGGCTTATCGCGACGTGGTCGTGGCCGAGGGGTGCGCCGAGCAACGCCGCGGCGGCGAGCGCGGCGGTCACGCCCGGCACACCGACGACGTCGAACGAGCCGTCGGCGAGCTCCAACGCCGGGCTGGCCATCGCGTACACCCCGGCGTCGCCGCTGCCGACCAGGGCGACCGCCCGGCCCGCGCGCGCGTGATCGACGGCGGCCCGGGCCCGTTCCTCCTCGGCGCCGATCCCGCTGACGAGGACCTGGGCGCCGGGGGGGAGCAGGTCGCGGATCTGCTCGACGTAGCGGTCGAGCCCGACGATGACCCCGGCCCGGCGCAGCTCGGCGGCGGCCCGCGGTGTGAGCAGGTCGCGGGCGCCGGGGCCGAGTCCCACCACCGCCAGCCGGCCGCGCGGCCGGTGCCGGGCGATCGCCACGGTCGCCGTGGCGCTCTTGCGCTTGGCGACAACGAGGTCGGCGTTGCCGCCCAGCAGCGCGGCGGCCTCCGCGACGCTCGGTGTGCCGACCGCCGCGCGCACGACGTCCGATGGGTGCGGCACAGCCACCGCGGCCAGTGCGTCGGCCGGCTGGGCGACCAGCGGCCGCGCCAACTCGGCGGCGGCCGCGACGATCCCCGGCTCGTCCGCTTTCGCCGCCACGGTCGCCAGGTGGCGGATCGACGCCTCGGCCAGCCCCGCCTCGGCGAGGGCGCCGCGGACGAGCTCGAGCACCTCCGCCGCGGGGGCGCCGCGACTGGCGCCGACCCCGACGACGAGGCTCGGCGGCCGGAGCACGACCGCCGGCCGCGGCGGGGCGACGAGGCGGTCGGTCACCACCAGGCAGGGGGCGCCCAGCTCGGCGACGACGACCTCGACGACCGGCAGCGCGGGCAGCGGCCAGATCGCATCCGCCGCCAGGGTCACCCGCCGGCCGTCGAGCAGCGCCGCGGTGACGGCCGCGACATCGCCCTCGACCGGCCAGCCGAGACTGTCCAATGCGGTCAGCCCGGTGACGTCGCTCGCCGTGGTGACGACGGGCTCGGCGCCGAGGACCGCCGAGACCCGGCGGGCCAGCGCGTTGGCGCCGCCGGCGTGCCCGCCGATGAGCGCGACGGCGTACCGGCCGGCCTCGTCGACGCAGACCACACCCGGGTCGGTGTGCTTGTCGGTGAGGCGCCGGGCGAGCAGCCGGACCGTTGCGCCGGTCGCGAGGAAACACACCAGCCGCTCGCACTCGGCCCACGCCCGATCGATCTCGCCGACCGGATAGCTGCGGACGGGGGCCAGGCTCGCGGCCAGCCGGTCGGCCAGCCGGCGCCCGGAGGCGGTCGCGGTCACTAGCCCGATCACCGCTGCTCCCCCCAGACGAGGAACACCGGGTTGGTCCCGGACAGCCGAGTCCCCACCGTGCCCAGCGGGGCGAGCCGGTCGGCGTGCAGCAGGCAGCCGCCGGTCCGGTAGCCGGCGCCGGTCAGCAGGTCGGTGGCCGGCGACACCCGTTCGAGCGTCGCGAGGGCGACCACGATCCGGGCGGGTCGACGGGCCGCGACCGCGGCCACGACGTCCGGTCCGCCGCCGCCGACGAAAACGGCGTCCGGGTCCGCCAACCGCTGGAGCACGCCCGGGGCAGAATCCTGCACGACGTCGATCTCGACCCGGTGGTGGGCTGCGTTCGCGCGGGCCAGGTCGCAGGCCCGCGGATCACGGTCGACCGCGATGACCGCGGCGCCGAAGCGGGCGCACTCGATACCCAACGAGGCGCTGCCGGCGCCGAGGTCCCAGACGAGATCGCCGACGCCGGGGCCGAGATGCGCGAGGGCGAGGGCCCGCACCTCGGCCTTGGTCACCATCGAGTCCCGGTGGTCGAACTCGGCGTCGTCCAACGCCCACCGGGCCGGGCTGTGCCGGGGCGGATGCACCCAGCCCATTCCGCCCGGCGCATCGGCGGGGGCGAGGCAGAGCACGAGGTTCGGGTCCCGCCAGGACCCGGCAGCCGCCTGCTCCGGGGTGCACTCGGCCAGCCGCTCGTCGGGACACCCGAGGTTCTCGGCGACGACCAGCCGGCGGACCCGCCCGGTCAACGCGGCGCCCAGCTCGGCCGGGCCGACGCCGGGGCCGGTGAAGACCGCGACCTTGCGATGGGCCCGGCAGACATTCACGGCCCGCCGGAGCTCCCGCCCATGGGCGCTGACGACCACGGCGTCGTCCCACGGCAGGCCGATCCGGGCGAAGGCGAGAGTGACCGACGAGCGGGCCGGATAGACCTCGACATCGAGGCCCGCGGCGCGCAGCAGCCGCACGACGCCGAAGAAACCGGGGTCGCCGGAGGCGAGGACGACGGCGTCGCCGTCAGCGGCGGCCAGCTCGGCCGCCACGGCGGCGACGTCGCCCAGGACGATCCGCCTGGCGGCGGCGGGCACCGGTGTCGCGGCCAGGTGGCGGGCGGCGCCAGCGACCACGGCCGCGCGGGTCACCCGGTCGAGCGCCTCGGGCGCCAACGGCGAGCCGTCGATCCCGATGACGGTGAGGCGTTTCACGGCTGCCACCGCCCGGAGGAGGCGACGAGCCGCCGGCCGTCGGGGTCGACCATGGCGACGTCGACCGACAGCTTCCCGTCCGCGAACCGGTTCAGGTTGTCTGCGACCCGCCGGCACAGCAGGTCTCCGGCCGGCCGGAGCAGTCCGGCGGCCTCCCACATCTCGTAGGCGTGACGGGCGGTGTTGGCCGCGGACACCTCGGCCACGCAGTCGCCATCACCGCCGGCGTCGGCGGTGATGGCCGCCAGCAGGCCCGGGTCGACCTTCGAGCGGGTGTAGTGGGTCATCAGCACGCCGGCGGCGAGCTTGGTGAGCTTGCCGACCATGCCGACGAAGACGGCTTCGGACAGGCCGCGGGCCCGCGCCTCGCGCAGCGCCGAGCCGGTGAAGTCGCCGACCTCGACGAAGCAGACCTCGGGCAGATCCGGGAGCAGCCGCATCGCGGCCTGCTCGGTGCGCCCGCCGGTGGACAGCACCAGCGTGCGTTCGCCCTGCGCGGCCATGACCGCGATGGCTTGGACGACCGACGAGCGCCAGGATTCGGTGGAGAACGGCCGCACGATCCCGGTGGTGCCCAGGATCGAGATGCCGCCCAGGATCCCCAACCGCGCGTTGGTGGTCTTGCGCGCCATCCGCTCCCCATCCGGGACGCTGATGACAACGCCTACGCCGACCGTGGTGAGGTCGACGACCTCGCCGACCGCGGTGCGGATCTGCTGGCGGGGCACCGGGTTGATCGCCGGGCCGCCGACGTCGAGACCGAGTCCCGGCTTGGTGACGACGCCGACACCGACCCCGCCGTCGAGTTCCAGGCCGGGATGCTCGGCCCAGCGCACCGTGGCCGTCAGCCGGGCGCCATGGGTGACGTCGGGATCGTCCCCGGCGTCCTTGACGACTACCGCGCTGGCCGCCCCCGCGCGGACGGCGTAGGAGTCGACGGGCAGCACGACCCGATCGCCGGTCGGCAGCGGGGTGTCGACGGTCGGCGGGGTGGTGCCGGTGGAAAGGGCGGTGCAGGCGGCCTTGGCGGCGGCGGCGGCGCAGGTGCCGGTGGTCCACCCGGTGCGCAGTGCAACGGTGCGGACGCGGGCGGTGCGGGGCAGCTCCGGTTCGCGCAGCTCCGGGGGTTCGCTCACGGCTCCCCCGCCCGAAGCGTGCGGCGGGCGCCGCGGTCGGCCTTCCGGTAGCCGTGGAAGTGACCCGGGTGGTAGAGGTGTGACCGGGTGCCTCCAGCCGCCAGTGCCGGCCCGACGAGCACCAGGGTGTGCTTCCACAGCCGGTGCGCCTTGACCGTGACTTGCAGCTCGTCGAGCCGGCATCGGGTGACGAGCTCCTCGGGCCAGCTGACCCGGTAGGCGACCACGCACGGGGTGTCCGGCGGGTAGCCACCGGCCAGCAACTCGTCCTGGAGCTGGCCGGACCGGGCCGCGGAGAGGAACAGTGCCATCGTCGTCCCGTGCCGGGCGAACTCAGCGACCGACTCCCGGGCCGGCATGGGGGTCTTGCCACCTTCGAGCCGGGTGAGCACGACCGACTGGGCGACCTCGGGGATGGTCAGCTCGCGGCGGACCGCCGCGGCGGCCGCGGTGAAGCTGGAGACGCCTGGGACGACGTCTACCGCCAAGCCGAGGGCGGTGCAGTGGTCGAGCTGCTCTTGCACCGCGCCCCACAGCGCGGGGTCGCCAGAGTGGATGCGGGCGACGGTGAGCCCGTCGCGGGCGGCCCGGTCGTAGACAGCCAGGACCGCTTCGAGGGGCAGCGCGGCGGAGTCGACGATCTGCGCGGCGGGGCAGGCGTGCGTGAGCACGCCGGGGTGAACCAGGCTCGATGCCCAGATCACCACCTGCGCCTCCGCGATGACCCGCGCGCCGCGCAGGGTGAGCAGGTCGGGCGCGCCCGGGCCGGCGCCGACGAAAGTTACCCGGCCGGACGTCACAGCCGCCCACCGCGGGAAGTGCGGGCCGGTGGCACGATGACCGTCGACAGGTAGGGAGCGGGGCCGGCACCGAGCAGGTCCCGGGCCGGCCGGATGTCCTCGTCGATCAAGCCGAGGGCGGCGCCGTAGACGGCGCCGTCGAGGCGTCCGGCGGCCTCGATGGCGGTGAGCACGTCGGCGAGCACCCGGCCGCCTTTGTAGGCGACGATGGCGTCGTGCCGACCGAGTGCGTCCCGGAACTCCTCGATGCCTGCGGTCAGTGGCAGTAGCAGCAGACTCTCGCTGCCTTCGACGAGAACGGTGCCGCTGCGGGCCGCGAGGTCCTGCATGGCGGTGATGCCGGGCACGGTGGTGACCTCGACGTCGGGGACCAACTCGCGCACGGTCCGCGCGAGATAGCTAAAGGTGGAGTAGACAGCCGGGTCGCCGATGGTGGCGAACGCGACCGTGCCGCTCTCGCGCAGTGCCCCGGCCACCGCGGCGCCGGCGGCGTCCCACGCGGCTTCGCGGGGAGCCACGTCGTTCAAGGCGAATGTGAGCCTTTCGACGGGCCGGTCGAGGTGCGCGCGCACGGTACGTTCGGCGCGTCCGAGCTCTCCGGTGTCGGCCACCGGAACGAACACCACGTCGGCCTCGCGCAGTACGCGCAGCGCTTTGACGGTCAGCAGGTCGGGGTCGCCGGGCCCGACGCCGACGCCGACCAGGCGGCTGCCGTTCATGCGGCGCCCACCAGCGCCGCGGCCAGCCGCGGGGAGCCGGCCGGATGCACGTGGAGGTAGGAGGCGACGACGCCGGAGTCCCGGAACCCCTCTGCGCGGCCATCGGCCAGCCGCCAGGCCGGGCGGGGACCGGCCGGCGGATCGCAGGCGGTGCGGTGGAACTCGTGGCCGCGCACGACGACGCCGTCGGGGCCGGTGACCTCCCGGTAGCCGATGGTGAGCCGGTCGGTCATCCGGGCCCGAGCCGACAGGACACCGCACATGGGGTGACCGTCGAGCTCGCGGGTGAGGTACAGCAGCCCGGCGCACTCCGCGTGGACCCGGCCGCCCGACGCGGCCAGTGCGGCGACCGCGGCGCGCAGCCCGGCATTGGCGGTGAGGTCGGCGGCATGCACTTCGGGGAAGCCGCCGCCGAGGACGAGAGCGCGGGTCCGCTCGGGCAGTGCCTCGTCACGCAGGGGGTCGACGGTAACGACGTCCGCGCCGGCTGCGGTCAGCAGCTCGCTGGTTTCGGTGTAGGAGAAGGTGAAGGCAGCGCCACCGGCGACGGCGACGACCGGCCGCCCCACTGTGGGTTTGCCCACGGCGTCGTGCGGCGACCAGGGGGTGGCGGCCAGTGGCGGCGCGAGGCGGGCGACGGTGAGGACCGCTTCGAGGTCGACGGCGGCGGCGACGGCGGCGGCGAGGCGGTGCACGGTGGCCTGGGTCTCGCGCATCCGCTCCGGGGCCGGGACCAGGCCCAGGTGCCGCGACGGGGTGCTCAGCGCGGGATCCCGGTGCAGCGCACCGAGGACCGGCACGCCGGAGCCGGCGAGCGCCTCGCGGAGCAGCTGTTCGTGGCGCGGCGATGCCACCCGGTTGAGGATGACTCCGGCGATGCGCACCCGGAGGTCGAAGGTGGTGAACCCGTGCACGAGTGCCGCCACGGACCGAGACTGTGCCGAGGCGTCGACCACCATGACGACGGGGGCGT
This sequence comes from Mycobacteriales bacterium, assembly GCA_035533475.1. NCBI lineage: Bacteria > Bacillati > Actinomycetota > Actinomycetes > Mycobacteriales > Mycobacteriales bacterium. Next base: position 33,227 of record DATLTS010000053.1, read on the forward strand.
CGAGGAGCCGGGCGAGGTGCGCGGTGGACGCTTCGTCGGTGGCGCCGCGGCCGTCGAACAGGCCCATCACGCCCTCGACGACGGCGATGTCGGCGCCGCGGGCGCCATGCAGGAACAGCGGGCCGATCAGCGCCTCGCCGACGAGGAACGGATCGAGATTGCGGCCGGGTCGGCCGGTTGCGACCGCATGATGGCTCGGGTCGATGTAGTCCGGACCGACCTTGTGGCCGGACACCCGCAGGCCGCGCGCGGTCAGGGCGGCCATCAGGCCCGTGGCCACGGTGGTCTTGCCGGCTCCGGAGGAGGCCGCGGCGACGACCAGGCGGGGCAGGCTCACCATTCGATGCCCCGCTGACCTTTCTGGCCATTGTCCATCGGGTGTTTGATTTTGGTCATCTCGGTGACCAGGTCGGCGGCCGCGATCAGTGCCGGGGCGGCATCGCGACCGGTGATGACGACATGTTGGGTGCCGGGACGAGCGCCGAGGACGTCGACGACCTCGTCGACGTCGACCACACCCCACTTCATCGGGTAGGTGAACTCGTCGAGAACGTAGAGTTGGTAGGTCTCGGCGGCGAGGTCTCGCTTGACCTGCGCCCAGCCTTCACGGGCCGCGTCCTCGGAGGAGGAGATGTCGCGCTGCACCCACGACCAGCCTTCACCCATCTTGTGCCAGCTGACCGGGGCACCTTCGCCGCTGGCCCCCAACACCCGCAGGGCGTGTTCTTCGCCGACCCGCCATTTGGCGGATTTGACGAACTGGAACACCCCGATCGGCCAGCCCTGGTTCCACGCCCGCAACGCGAGTCCGAAGGCCGCGGTGGACTTGCCTTTGCCGGTTCCGGTGTGCACCACCAGCAACGGTCGGTTGCGCCGCTCCCGGGTGGTGAGTCCGTCCTCGGGGACCGTCTCGGGTTGGCCCTGGGGCATCAGGCAGCGCTCCTCACGTCGCGGACGAGACCGGCGAGCCGCCCGGCGGTGAGCCCGTCGAGGCGGAGAGCGACGCCGCCGAGGGCAGCGGCGAGCCGGGGGGCGAGTCCGAGCCGGACCGGCCCGGACTCGCAGTCGACGACGACGGTCGCGACGCCGCGCAGCAGCGGCGCGACGCAGACCGGGTCGGCTCCGCTGGTATGCCGGCCGTCGGTGACGACGACGAGCAGGGGACGGCGTCGGGGGTCACGCAGCTTCTCCACCCGCAACACGTCCGCCGAGCGGAGCAGTCCGGCGGAGAGCGGCGTGCGGCCGCCGGTCGGCAGCGCGTCGAGCCGGGCCGCGGCCACCTCGATGCTGGACGTCGGCGCGAGCAGGACGGTGGCAACGGTGCCTCGGAAGCTGACGAGCCCGACCTTGTCCCGCCGCTGGTAGGCGTCGCCCAGCAGCGAGAGGACCGCCCCCTTGACCGCGCGCATCCGCTGGTGGGCAGCCATCGAGCCGCTGGCGTCGACGCAGAACAGGACCAGGTTGCTCTCCCGACCCTCGCAGACCGGTTCGCGCAGGTCGACCGGGCGCACCAGGAGCGGCGTGCCGCGGCGGCCCCGCTGGAGTTGATGGGGCGCGGCGGCCCGCAGGGTGGCGATCAGGTGCAGTCGGGCCAGGCGGCCCTCCGGCGGGCGCGCCGCCACGGTGCGGCCGGCTTCGGTGCGGGCGCGGGAGCGCCGGCCGGCGCCACCCTCGCCGAGGCCGGGAACTTGCAGCAGCCGGGCGCGGAACGGCGCGGCAGCCGGCACCGGCGCCCGATCCGGGCCGTCGCCGGCCGGTGGCGAGCCGTCGCCGGCCGGTGGCGGGCCGTCGCCCGCCGGCGCCTCGTGCCCTGTCGTGGGCGGGCTTCCGCCGCCGCCACCGTCGGGTGTGGGCGGCTCGTCCTCCGGCGGCAGGTCGTCGGCTGCGGCGAGGGCCCGGTCGAGCTGTTCGCCGTCGAGGCCCGGCGCGTCGAAGGGGTCGCGGCGGCGACGGTGAGGCAGCGCGAGTCGGGCGGCGGTGCGCACATCGTCGGCGCTGACGTGGTCGCGGCCCGACCAGGCGGCGAGTGCCACGGCCGCCCGTGCCGTGACGAGGTCGGCGCGCAGTCCGTCCACGTCGAAGGCCGCGCACACCGCGGTGACCTGACGCAACGCGGCGTCGGAGAGGACAACTCTCGCCAGCTGCCGGCGGGCTTGCTCGATGCGGCCGGCGAGGGCGGTGTCGGCGTCCCGCCACGCGGCGGCGAAGCCGATCGGATCGGCGTCGTGCGCCATCCGCCGGCGGACCACCTCGGCCCGGTCGTTCGGGTCGCGGGACGCGGTGACGTCGACGGTGAGCCCGAAACGGTCCAGCAGCTGCGGACGCAGTTCCCCCTCTTCCGGGTTCATCGTGCCCACCAGCAGGAACCGGGCGGCGTGGCGCACCGAGATTCCGTCGCGTTCGACATACGACGTGCCGAGCGCCGCGGCGTCGAGTAGCAGGTCGACGAGATGGTCGTGCAGCAGGTTCACCTCGTCGACGTAGAGCACGCCGCGGTGGGCGGCGGCCAGCAGACCCGGCTCGAATGCGGCCACCCCCTGGGTGAGCGCGCGTTCGAGGTCGAGGGAACCGACCACCCGGTCCTCGCTCGCGCCGACGGGCAGCTCGACGAGTCGGGCCGGCCTGGTCGAGGCCGCGACGTCGTCCGGGTGCGGCCCGTCGGGGCAGTCCGGGTCGGCCCCGGCGGGGTCGCAGGAGAACCGGCAGCCGGCCACGACGGCGACCGGAGGCAGCAGGGTGGTCAGTCCGCGGACCACGGTGGACTTGGCGGTGCCCTTCTCGCCGCGCAACAGCACCCCGCCGATGTCCGGGGACACAGCGTTGAGCACCAGGGCGAGCTTGAGGTCGTCCATGCCGACAACAGCAGAAAAGGGATACGTCACGACGCGCCCTCCAGATCACCTTCGAGCTCGAGGTAGGTGGCGCGCAGATCGGCAAGGGTCTCCGCCCGCGGCTCGGCCCACATGCCCCGGTCGGCGGCTTCCAGCAGCCGTTCGCTGATCCCGCGTAACGCCCACGGATTGCTCTTGGTCATGAACGCGCGCACCTGCGGGTCGAGGACGTAGGAAGCGGCCAGCGACTCGTACATCCAGTCATCGACCACACCAGCCGTCGCGTCGTAGCCGAACAGATAGTCGACGGTCGCGGCCATCTCGAAAGCACCCTTGTATCCGTGCCGTTGCATGGCGGCGATCCACCGCGGGTTGACCACCCGGGAGCGGAACACCCGGTGGGTTTCCTCCGCGAGGCTACGAGTGCGAACCCGGTCCGGCGCGTGCGAGTCGCCGATGTAGGCCGCCGGGTTCGCGCCGGTGAGATGGCGCACCATCGCCACCATTCCGCCGTGGTACTGGAAGTAGTCGTCGGAGTCGACGATGTCGTGTTCGCGGGTGTCCTGGTTCTTCGCCGCGACCTGGATCCGGCGATATGCGGTTTCCATGTCGAGCCGGGCGTCGCGTCCGTCCAATCCGTTGCCGTAGGCGTAGCCGCCCCACACCGCGTACACCTCGGCGAGGTCGGCGTCGCTCCGCCAGTTGCGGGCGTCGACGAGCGGCAGCAAACCGGCCCCGTACGCGCCGGGTTTGGAGCCGAAGACGCGGGTGGTGGCCCGCCGCCAGTCGCCGTGGCCGGCCACGTCGGCGAGCACATGGGCGCGGACGAAGTTGGCCTCGGCCGGCTCGTCGAGGGCGGCTACCCGGCAGATCGCGTCGTCGAGCAGCGCCACGACGTGCGGGAACGCGTCCCGGAAGAATCCGGAGATGCGGACCGTCACGTCGATCCGCGGCCGTCCGAGCTCCTCGAGCGGCACAGGTTGGAAACCGGTGACCCGCCGGGACTGCTCGTCCCACGTCGGCCGGCAGCCAACCAGCGCGAGCACCTCCGCGATGTCGTCCCCCTGGGTGCGCATGGCGCTGGTCCCCCACACCGTGAGCCCGACCGAGCGCGGCCAGTCTCCGGTGTCGGCACGATGCCGCTCCAGCAACGAGTCGGCGAGGGCCTGCCCGGTGTCCCAGGCCAGCCGGCTGGGGATTGCCTTGGGGTCGACCGAGTAGAAGTTGCGCCCGGTCGGCAGCACGTTGACCAGGCCGCGGGTGGGCGAGCCGGACGGGCCGGCGGCCACGTACCTGCCGTCCAACGCGCGCAGCAGGTTAGCCAGCTCGTCGGTGGTCCGGGCCAGACGCGGCACCACCTCGACGGCGGCGAAGCGCAGCGTTGCGGCCACCGCCGGGTCGCCCGGGATCTCGTCGGCGACCCGCGGGTCCCAGCCGGTGTCCTCCATCCGCTGGACCAGCGCCCGCGCGTGGCCCTCGACCCGGTCGACGTCGCCGCGGGCGGCCTTGCCTTCGGCCAGGCCGAGGGCCTCCCGCAACCCCGGGAGCGCGCCGTGCGCACCCCCCCAGAGCTGGCGGGCGCGCAGGATCGCGAGCACGAGGTTGACCCGTGCCTCGCCGACAGGTGGCTGACCGAGAACGTGCAGGCCGTCGCGGATCTGCGCGTCCTTGATCTCGCACAGCCAGCCATCGACGTGCAACAGGAAGTCGTCGAAGGCCTCGTCGCCCGGCCGTTCGTCGACGTGCAGGTCATGGTGGAGCTGCGCGGCCTGGACGAGCGTCCAGATCTGGGCGCGCACGGCGGGCAGCTTCGCCGGGTCGAGGGCGGCTACGGCGGCATGCTCGTCGAGCAGCTGCTCGAGCTTGGCGAGGTCTCCGTAGGACTCGGCCCGCGCCATCGGCGGCACGAGGTGGTCGACGATCGTCGCGTGGCCGCGCCGTTTCGCCTGGGTGCCCTCACCCGGGTCGTTGACGATGAACGGATAGACCAGCGGCAGGTCGCCCAGGGTGGCGTCCGGTGCGCAGGACGAGGACAGGCCCAGGCCTTTGCCTGGGAGCCACTCAAGGGTGCCGTGTTTGCCGAGGTGCACGATGGCGTGGGCGCCGAAGCTGCGTGCCAGCCACCAGTAGACGGCGAGGTAATGGTGACTGGGCGGCAGGTCCGGGTCGTGGTAGATCGCGATCGGGTTCTCACCGAAACCGCGCGGCGGCTGGATGGCGAGCACGACGTTGCCGAATCGCAGCGCGGCGACGACGATGTCGCCGCCCTCTACGTAGAGGGTGCCGGGCGGTTCCCCCCAGTGCTCCAGGACCCGCCGGGCGAGGGCGGCCGGCAGCGCGGCGAACCATTCGCGGTAACTCTCCAGTGGGACCCGGGCCGGCGCCGCCGCGAGCTGGTCTGCGGTGAGCCACTCGACGTCATGGCCTCCGGCGGCGATGAGCCGGTGCACGAGTTCGTCACCGTCCTCGGGGAACCCGTCACCGAGGTCGTAGCCGGCGTCTCGCAACGCGCGCAGGACGACCACCGCCGAGGCTGGGGTGTCCAGGCCGACCGCATTGCCGACCCGCGCGTGCTTGGTCGGGTAGGAGGAGAGCACCACGGCGAGCCGCTTCTCGGCGTTCGGAACATGGCGCAGCCGGGCATGGGCGAGCGCCAGGCCCGCGATCCGGGCGGCCCGTTCGGGGTCGGCGACGTAGACAGGGACGCCGTCGGGGCCGGTTTCCTTGAACGAGAAGGGCACGGTGATCAGCCGGCCGTCGAATTCCGGGATGGCCACCTGCATCGCCGCGTCGAGCGGGGAGATGCCGGTGGTGCCACCGGACCAGGCGTTGCGTGACGAGGTGAGGCACAAACCCTGCAGGACCGGAACGTCGAGCGCGGCCAAGGCACCGACGTCCCACGTTTCGTCGGTGTCTCCGGCACCGGCCGCGTGCGCTCCGCCGGCGGCGAGCACGGTGACCACGAGCGCGTCGAGTTCGGCGAACAGGTCCCACAGTGCGCGGTCGCGGCCCCGCAGCGAGCCGCAGAAGATGGGGACGGCGTCGCCCCCGGCCGCCTCGACCGCATCGCAGAGGGTGTCGACGAATCCGACGTTGCCGGACAGCTCATGGGCCCGGTAGTAGACGACGCCGATAGCCGGCCGCCCGCCGCGGCGGGCCCGGCCGGAGCGGATGCCGTGCGCCGGCATCGGCACCGGCGGGGCGAACCCGAGTCCGGTGAGCAGCACCGTGTCGGACAGGAACCGGTGCAGCTCCGCCAGGTTGGCCGGCCCACCCTCCTCCAGGTAGCGCAAGGCTTCGGTGGCCACCCCGGCCGGCACGGTCGAGGTCGCCATCAGCAAGGCGTCCGGCTCTGCCTCACCCCCGAGCACGACCGCGGGTGTAGCTCGGGCCAGCAGCGCGTCGAGGCCCTCCGGCCATGAGGTGCGCCCGCCCAGCAGGCGAACCACGGTGACGTCCACCCCGTCGAGCAGATCGTCGAGATCCGCTGGAACGGTCCGGGCGGGGTTGGCCACTCGCCATGGCGCGCCGCTCGCCCGGGCGGCGAGCAGATCGGTGTCCGCGGTGGACAGCAGAAGCATTGTCACGTAGCCGCGCCCGCGGGGACGGCCGGTGCCCCGGATAGGACGGGCAAGTCGGTCGGGGGCCCATCGGTGAGGAGCCGCCAGACCGCACCGGTGTCGAGGTGGTCGGCGACGAGATCGCCGAGGGCGTCGAGCCGTGCCTGCCGGACGTCGGCGAACCGGCCGGTGCCGGCCACCCAGTGCCGACCGGTGCGGGCTGCCACGTCGGCGAGGAGGGCGCGCCGGAACCCGTCGCTTTCCAGCACGCCGTGCCACGAGGTGCCCCACACCGCGTCGAGCCGGCAGCCCTCCGCTTCGCCGGCGGTCTGGAACATCGGGTCGCCCCCGTACGCGGTCGTGCGCCCGTGGCGGATCTCGTAGCCGGTCACCGGGGCGTCGTCGTAGCCCGGGGCGGTGCCGACCGGCCGGGCCAAGGTCTTGTCCGCCGCGAAGACGGTGCGGGCTGGCAGCAGGGTGAGCCCGGCGACGGTCCCGGCGCCGCTTTCGATGTGGTCGACGATCTGCTCGCCGAGGATCTGGTAGCCGCCGCAGATGCCAAGCACCGGTCGGCCACGCTCCGCGCGGGCGGTGATCGCCACCGCCAGCCCGCGATCGTGCAGCCACCGCAGGTCGCTGACCGTGGCGCGGCTACCCGGAAGGACGACAAGGTCGGCGTCGGCCACCTCGGCCGGGCTGGTGACGAACCGGACGCTGACGCCGGGTTCGACGGCGAGCGCGTCGACGTCGGTGAAGTTCGACATCCGCGGGAGACGCACCACCGCGACGCGAAGCACGTCACGGTCGATCGGGGGCGCCTGTTCGGTCTGCCGGCTGTCGAGGTCGAGGGAGTCCTCGACGTCGAGCCACAGCCCGCCACGCCACGGCAGGACCCCGAGGGTGGGACGTCCGGTCAGCGCGGTGAGCATGTCGACGCCGGGGGCGAGCAAGGCCGGATCGCCGCGGAACTTGTTCACGACGAACCCGGCGACGAGCCGCTGGTCCGCCGGCTCGAGGAGTGCGAGGGTGCCGTAGAGCGCGGCGAAAAGGCCGCCGCGGTCGATGTCGCCGACGACCAGGACGGGCAGGTCGGCGGCCCGGGCGAGTCCCATGTTCGCGATGTCGCGGTCCCGCAGGTTTATCTCCGCGGGGCTACCTGCACCTTCGCAGATGACCACGTCGTAAAGACGGCGTAGTTCGGACAGGGCCTCCAGGACGATTTCGAGGAGGGCGGGTTTGAGATTCCGGTAGCTCATCGCGTCGACCTCAGCGACGGGTTGGCCGAGCACGACGACCTGGCTGTGCCGCTCCCCACCCGGTTTGAGCAGCACCGGGTTCATCGCCGCCCGCGGTTCGACCCCGGCTGCCGCGGCCTGCATCGCCTGCGCCCGGCCGATCTCGCCACCGTCGAGCGTGACGAAGGAGTTCAGCGACATGTTCTGCGCTTTGAACGGTGCGACGCGCACGCCTTGGCGGGACAGCCAGCGGCACAACCCGGCGGTCACCACGCTCTTGCCGGCGTCCGACGTCGTGCCAGCGACGAGCAGCGCGCCGCTCACCGCCGCCACCCGCCCCGCGTCAGCGCAGCCAGCAGCACCGCCGCCAGCCCGACCAGCCGGGAGAGCCGCACGGCTGCCTCGACATCGGCACACGTGGGCGTGCGGCCGTCGCCAAGCCAGCGCCGGTCCTGGACCCCGTAGGGGTAGCTGATGGTACCGCCAAGCCGGACGCCGAGGGCGCCGGCGAACGCCGCCTCGGGCCGGCCCGCGTTCGGACTCGGGTGGGCGTCGGCATCACGGAGCCAGGTCCGCCAGGCCTGTCCCGGTCGGCCGCCGACGAGCGGGGCGAGGACGACGGTCAGTGCGGCCGTCAGCCGGGCCGGGACCCAGTTCGCGACGTCGTCGAGTCGGGCGGCCGCGGCGCCGAACGCCTGGTAGCGCTCGCTGCGATGGCCGATCATGGCGTCCAGGGTGTTGACCGCCCGGTACCCGAGCAGTCCGGGCAGTCCGGCGAGCGCGCCGTAGACCAGCGGGCCGACGACCGCGTCGCTGGTGTTCTCGGCGACCGATTCCAGCACCCCTCGGAGCACACCCACGTCGTCGAGCGCCCTCGGGTCACGCCCGCAGAGCGCCGGCAGCGCCGCCCGGGCCGCCGGCAGGTCGCCGTCGCGGATCTGGGCACCGATCGCGCGGGCTTCGCGGCCGAGCGAGGTCGCGCCGACGGCGACCCAAGTGCCGGCGGCCATGACGGCGATCCGGCCACGCGGTACGACGCGCTCCATGAGCGCAGCGAGCCCGACGACGACGCCGACGCAGGTGGCCGTGTGCAACACGCCCGCGCGAATATCCGGTCGCCACAGCCCTGCTTCGAGGCGGCTGGCGGCGCGACCGAACCAAGCCACCGGGTGGCCCCGCGCGGGGTCGGCGAGCAGGGCGTCGACCGCCATCCCGAGCACCAGACCGCCGGCGCCGGCCAGGTCGCGCCGGCCGGAACGCACATCAGTGGCCACGGGGGTCAGGTGCGCACGTGCAGGCTCAGGCCAGGTGGGGTCGGACCGCTGTCAGGCCGGGTGGTGCGCATCGCCGCGTCCTCCCTCGGGGTCCGCGCCCCGGGTCGAAGGGACGACGACAGGAGTGTCCTGACTCCCGGATCGCTGCTTCCCTCGGCCTTCCAGCCGTTGCCGGCCGTGGCTTTCTCGAGGGTCGCTCCCCGGTCACAGTGGCGGGACCGCGCCGGATTCGCACCGGCTTCCTCCACTGTCGTCGCTAACCGGCCGAACCTACACCGGATACCCGGCCTCCCGGCAAGTCAGGCGGGCTGCCGCGGTCCCCCGCTGCTTACCGGGCGGCCGCCGCCAGCAGCGCCGCGGCGGTCCCGACTTCGCAGACGGCGCCGAACACGTCGCCGGTGACCCCCCCGAACCGGCGGATGGCCCGCCGCAGCAGGACCTCGGCGGCGAGTAGACCCGCAGCGAGCGCCACCTCGAGATGTACGGTCAACGCGAGGTGCCCCAACGCCGCGGGTACCGCGCACCCGCCAGTGACGACGGCGAGGAGGAACCCGGCCAGCGCGCGTGGGATCCCGCCCGCCACCTGGGCGCCCAGGCCGTCGACCCGGGCGCCCGGTATACCGGGCGTGCCGGCGCGCACCATGGCCAGCCGCCCCACGACGACCGCCAGCACGACGACCGGCACCCCCCGCCCCAAGGCCATCGACCTCGCCAGCGCGGCCACCTCCACGAGCAAAACGAGCACCAGAGCTGTCACGCCGAACGGGCCGATGTCCGAGCGCCGCATCACCGCCAGGGACTCCTCGGGCGCGCCCAACCGACCCAGGCCATCGGCCGTGTCGGCCAGGCCGTCCAGATGGAAACCGCGGGTGGACCAGGCGAGCACCGCCACAGTCACGGCGGCCGTCAAGAGGCCGCCGGCCGCCCCCGGCGCCAGCCACCGGCCCAGCGCCACCACGCCGGCCGCGAGCCAGCCCAACACCACACCGACCGCCGGCGCCCAGGCCAGCGCAGCCGACATCCCGTCCGGGCCGGCACGGCGAACCGGCACCCGGTAGGCGGTGAACAGACCTACGGCTAGGAGGAACCCGTCCCAAGCCCTCCGCCCGAGGTCGACGTCCGGGTCCGGCGCTGCGGCGGCGGGCTCGCTCATCAGCGCAGACGCTGCGGGATACCTGCCACGACCAACCACACCTCATCGGCTTGCCCGGCGAAGCGGGCGTTGAGAACGCCCAGCTCGTCGCGGAACATCCGACCGGCCCTGGTCTCCGGGACTACCCCCCAGCCCACCTCGTTGCTGACGGCCACCGCATGCGCCGTGGTGTCTCGCCACGCCTCCATAAGCGCCTCGATCCGCGCCGCGAGAGCCCCGGCGTGCCCGGGCCGGTCGTCCCAGGCCCCGCAATCGTCCATCGCCGCGGTGAGCCACAACGTCAAGCAGTCCACGAGCAGCGCACGCGGCGTGTTGCGCAGCTCCACGGCGACATCCGTCGTTTCCACGGTGCGCCAGCCGGGCGGCCGCCTGCTCCGATGATCGGCGATACGTGCCGCCCACTCCGGATCCTCGCCCGCGCGTCGCCCGGTCGCGCAGTAGACGACGTCGGCGTGCCCGCTCAACAGTGATTCGGCGTAGGCCGACTTCCCCGAACGCGCCCCCCCGAGAACCAGAACCCGACGGCCGCCTCGCTGGTCCGCCGCCGTTGGGTTCACAGGGCAGCACTCCTCCACTCGTCGCGACTCTCGGCGACGCTACGCGAAAATAGCTCACCTCGAAGCAGCCGCAACGAGGTGCCAGTCGAGGTTCCCCACGCTGTCCGCGGCCATGTCCAGTCCAAGGCTTCCGTGCGCACGTACAGATTGGTCCCTTGCTCGTGTACATTTAGGCTCATGGAAGTTGCGATCAGTTCCTTGCGGGCCGATCTCGCCTCGTGGGTGGATCGCGCACGTAGCGGGGAAGAGGTCGTGGTCACCGACCGCGGGGTGCCGGTCGCCCGACTCATTCCGATCGACACCGCCCCGATCATCGCGCGGCTGACCAGAGAAGGGTTGCTCGGTAGGTCACCGCAACGAGACAAGCCGACGGCGACCGGACGCCGCCGGGCGCCCACGAAGGGCCCGGTAGCAGACCTCGTGACTGACCAGCGCCGCTGAGCACGGTGGCGATCGTCTATTTCGACAGCAGCGCGTTCGTCAAACTCGTCGTCGAGGAGGACGGCAGCGAACTGGCCGCCGCGCTCTGGGACGGATGCGACGCCGCCGTCTCCAGCCGGCTGGCGTATCCCGAGGTTCGCGCTGCGCTCGCCGCCGCCGGTCGCCTCGGCCGACTGGCTGCCAAGGCTCAGCGTGATGCGGAGCAGGGCTGGGAGGAGTTCTGGGCGGCGACGCGTCCGGTGGAGCTCACGGAACGCGTGACACGCCACGCCGGCGACATCGCGCGCGAACATGCACTCCGCGGGGCGGACGCCGTGCACCTTGCCAGCGCCCTGGCACTCGAATCCCCGACCCTCGTCCTGGCCGTCTGGGATGGTCCGTTGCGCTCCGGCGCCCGAGCCGCTGGCATACGGATCGCCCCTGCATCCGACCCGGGCGCCTAGCGGCGCTCTGACTTTTCGGACCCCTCCAGGTTGACCGGAGTTCCCGGTGCTCGTGAAGGACTCTGCGGAGCTGCGGCGGTCCTCGACCACAAGGTCGGGATGATGGGCATCTCCTACGGAGCGATCAGCCAGCTGTTCACCGCGCAGACCCACCCGCCGGCGCTCGAGGCGATCTCGCCGCTCTCCACGATCGACGCGACGGCCACGACGCTCTACCCCGGTGGCGTCCTCAATACCGGATTCGCCGTCGCCTGGGCGAACCAGCGGCAGCAGGAGGCGGAGCCGGCCGGGCCCAACGGCGGACAGGCGTGGGCGTACCAGCGGATACAGCAAGGCGACCAGACGTGCAAGCAGAACCAGGTCCTGCACGGTGAGGCCGAGAACCTTCCGGCGACGATCCGGGCGAACGCGCATTACCGCCCCGCGGTCGCCGACCCGCTCGACCCGATCACGTTCGTCCACAAGATCAATGTGCCGGTGTTCATGGCGTGCCAGTGGGAGGACGAACAGACCGGCGGTCACTGCCCCGACCTCGCCTCGCATTTCACCGGGACCAAGCAAAAGTGGTTCACCTTCACGAACGGCGCACACATCGACTCACTCGACCCATACACCTATTCCCGTTGGTACGACTTCCTCGAGCTATTCGTCGCCCATCAAGCGCCGTTGCTCAACGCCGCCGTAACCGATGCCGCCGCTCCGGACATCTACCAGCAGGCGATGGGGCTTCCGAGCAACGACGTGGTCACGATGCCGCTCGACCCGATCCAAAGGATCCCGACGTACCCGGCTGCGTTGGCGGCCTTCGAGAAGTTGCCCGAGGTACGCGTACTGTTCGACAACGGCGCAGGCAGGTCGCCCTCAGACACGTTCACGGCAGGCAACCCGTACCCGGCCTTCGAGCAGTCGTTCTCGCAGTTTCCGATCCCGGGCACCATCGCTCGTCGCTGGTACCTAGGGCCGAACGGGACCCTCACCGAGAAGCGGCCTGCCAGCCACGGAGTCGACTGGTACAACTCCAACGCCCATGCGCTGCCGTTGACCGACTTCGGCAACAACACCGGCGGTGGGGGGCTGTGGGGCGACGCGGCCCAGTGGCAATGGAATTGGCGCCAAAACCCGTCCGGAACCGCGGTGTCCTACCTGACCGCGCCACTGAAGGCCAACACCACCGTTATCGGCGCCGGGGCCGTGGACCTCTGGGTCCGCTCCTCGACGCCGGACGTCGACCTGCAAGCCACGGTCAGCGAGGTTGATCCCGGCGGTCGCGAGACTTTCGTCCAGAACGGGTGGATCCGCGCCAGCGAGCGCCAACTGGCGACCGGACCGAACACATTCCTCGCCCAGCCGAGCACGCCGCTCGCTCCCGTTCCGAGCATGCTGGCCTCCGACGTGCGACCGATGCCCGAAAACCGGTTCGTGGAGGTCGTGATCCCGCTCTACTACGAAGGCCACGTGTACCGCGCTGGGACCCGGATCCGCGTGACGATCGCCGCCCCCAACGGCACCCAGCCAATCTGGTCATTCAGCCAGACCGAGCCAAACGGCACCGCGCGAGTCTCGATCGCCCTTTCCCCGAACATGCCGTCGAGCCTGATCCTGCCGGTCGTCCCGGGGGTGTCCGTTCCGACCGGCATCCCACCGTGTCCAAGCCTGCGAAACGAGGCATGCCGAACCTACGCGCCGCTCGTGAACCGCACCGCAACGGATTGACCGGTACGGCGACCTGCCCCTGGACCCTTCTCGCCCTTCAGCGCATACGGATTGCTCTCAAGAGCTCACCCGTGGGCGTCAAGACCGGTCTCGATTCGGGGCGCGGCCGCGACCCCGCGATACTGCAGCAACGACCTCCACAATCCGCCACACCGTTCGGGAGCCGAATGGTTGCGTTGCACTAGGCGGGCCGCCGGATTGTGTGGCTGGAGCCGAACTGACCCGGGTCCGGCCGCGGAACAATGGGCGGATTGCGACCTTGGGAGAGCATCAGGTGACCGACGTCCAGGCACTGCGCGACATGATCGAAGCCGAGCGGGTGCGTTTCGACGTGCCCGGAGTTGCCGTCGCGGTCGTCGTCGACGATGAGCTCGTGCTCGCCGAGGGCTTCGGCGTGCGGGATCGCGAGACCGGGGCGCCGGTGACACCCCAGACGCTGTTCCCGATCGCCTCTGACACGAAGTGCTTCACCGCAGCGATGCTGTGCTCGCTCGCCGACGAGGGGGTCCTCGACCTGGACGCCCCGGTAAGGAGCTACATCCCCTGGTTCGCCATGAACGACCCACACGCCAGCGAGTTGGTGAGCACGCGGGACCTGCTCAGCCACCGAACCGGGCTGCCCCGCCACGACTTCGTCTGGTACGGGGAAACCGACCTCGACCTCGAAGACGTCGTGCGAGCGCTGCCTCACCTGGCCTCGAACAAGCAGCTTCGCCAGGCCTGGCAGTACAACAACCTCGCGTACAGCACCGCCGGCTACCTCACCGAACAGCTCACCGGTCAGGCATGGGTCCAGGCCGTCCGCACGCGCCTGCTCGAGCCGCTCGGGATGAAGTCGACTGTCTTCTCCGCGCGCGCAGCCGCGGACGGCGATTACGCCTTCCCCTATAACAAGGTTGCGGGCGAGTTGACCCGCCAGGTCCTGCCGGCTGACTCGAAGCTCGGCCCACCGGGCGGCATCGTGTCGAACGTCGAGGACCTGTCGCGGTGGGTGCTGGCCCGGCTGGGCAAGGAGGTCGAAGGGGCGCGACCGCTCTCGGATACGGCGCTCACCCAACTGCACTCCCCCGCCATGGTCGGCGGCGTCGGGGGGATCGAGTTCAGCGAACGCCAACCCATGGGCTACGCCCTCGGCTGCCAGGTCGAGAGCTACCGCGGGCATCGAATAGTGAGACATGGAGGCAACCTCGTCGGCTACTCCTCCGACGTGTGCATCGCGCCCGACCTGGGTGCGGCTGTCGTGGTGTTGACGAACATGCACGGGACGGCTCTGCGAGACGCGGTACCCCTGATGGTGCTCGACCACGTCCTGGGCATAGATCCGGTGGCCTGGGGGGAGCGCTACCACACCCTGATGACCGCGATGCTCGAAGGTAAGGCGGCGGCGACCGAGCACCGCGCTGAGGCTGCCCTCGGGCGACCCCCGACCCGTCGGCTGGACGAGTTTGCCGGGCGCTATCACCATCCTGCCTACGGCACGCTCACCCTGACGGCCGCAGGCGATCGGCTGGCCGTCGACTTTCATGGGCTCGCGGACCGTATCTCGGTGAGCCATCGCGACCGCGATGTGTGGGATCTCAACCTTCTCGAGTTCGAGTTGAGCGTCCCCCTGGTCTTCCGCACCGGGTCGGACGCCGAGGTGACCGGCCTTTCCATCCCGATCGAGCCGCTCGTCGACCCGGTCGCGTTCACCAAGTCCGCGCCTCCGGTCTCCCCCGGTTTGCTCGAACGCATCTCCGGGTCCTACACGTTCGGTCCGCTAACTGCGCAGGTTCGGGTCGTCGAGGGCAACATCGAGGTGTCGATCCCCGGTGCCCCGAAGCTGCCGCTGGCTCCCCTCGGCGGCAACGCGTTCCGCTCACCGGCCATGTCGACGGTCCGGGCCGAGTTCGAGCGAGCCGAGGATGGCGCGGTCACCAGGCTGGTCATCGAACCGATCGGGATCTTCACCAAGGACGACCGAACCCAATAACTCGGCGGTCACGCCAGCCGGGCGGTTTCGGTCGCAAGCCGAAGGCCGTTCTCCGTCCGCGCCAGCCAGCCGATGATGCGGGTAACTGCCTGACCACCAGCTGCTCGGTACGCGCGGCGCGTGGAAGCTCATCGGGCTGGAGGTTCAGCTCCGTGCGGGCTCGGCTCCGCGCGGACCGGCCGGCCGGGCAGCGCGTCGGTGACGAGCTCCCCGTCGCAGATGACGAAGCGGCCGTTGACGAGGACCTGGTCGACCCCGTTGGACGTGAGCGAACTCGCGGCATAGGTCGCCCGGTCGGTTATCCGGTCCGGATCGAAGACGACGAGGTCCGCATCACAGCCGACCTGCACGCGCCCCTTCGACCGCATCTGCGGCGCGCAGTCCTCGAGCAGCCGGGCCGGCAGGTAGCTGCTGCGGCGGATCACCTCGGCGACGGACAGCGCCCCTTCCTCCCGGGTCATCAACCGCAGGGCCCGGGCGAACGTTCCGGCCGACCGCGGGTGGGTCACCGCCTCTGCCGGCAGCGGCCAGCGGTATGGATCGCCCGCCCCGCCCGGCCAGGTCAGCGGCATCGCGTCGCTGGCCACGACCGCGTCGGGGAACGCCAGGGCCCGCACCAGGTAGCCGCGGTCGACCGGATCTAACTCATCGAGGAAATCGACGGTCACGAGCCCGCCCGGGTCACTGACCCGAAGGGCGGCCAGCCGCTCGGCCGTGGCGACGCGTTCGCCGGTCTTCAGGTAGGTCAGCGACGACGGCTCCAGCCCCCAGGTGGCCAGCCGCTCCGGAGCGAGGAACGTGGCGCCGATGCCGGTCATGCCGGAGCCGTAAGGGTATGCCTCCGTGGAGAGCCGGGCGCCGGCCCGGCGGACGCGGTCGACCAGCGCCAGCACCTCGTCGACCCGGCGCCGCGAGGTGCTGTTGACGTGGCAGTAGTGCATCGCCGCACCGGTCTCGGCGGCGGCTCGGACGATTTCCTCGGCGCCGTCGATCAGCGTCGCCGGGTCGTCCTTTGCGAGCTCGCGCGCGTGGGTGTAGGTCGGCGTTCCGGCCATCGCCGCAAGTCGGGCGAGGTCGAGGTATTCCGCCGGGTCGGCGCTGGGTGCGTAGCCGACGATGATGCCGATGCCCAACGCTCCGTCGGCGAGGTCGGCCGTGAGGTGCCCGCGGATCTCCGCGAGTTCCCGGACGGTGGCCGCACGCTGCCAGGCCGGGTCCGCGATGTGGCCGAGGACCGTGCCGAGCCGCCCGTCGGCGACGATCCCGGCGAGGACCGACATCCGCGCGGCCGCCCAGGAGGCGGAGTACCCGTAGTTGATCGGCCGGCCCTCGTCCGCGGCCCGGCGGTACGCGTGGCCCACCGGGTGGGCTCCGGCTTCGAGGTCCAGGGCGGTGGTGACACCGTCGAATGCCTGCAGCCGGCCTCCGGCGACGTCCCCGGCGTGGCTGTGCAGATCGATGAAACCCGGGGCGACGATCCGCTCGCTCGCGTCCACCGTGAGCCGGGTGTCCGGAAGCGGATCCTCGCTGACCGCGGTAATCCGGCCCCCGGTCACGCCGACGTGACGCGGCGCATCCAATCCGGTTTCGGAGTCGATCACCCGGCCGCCGGCGAGGACCAGGTCGAAGGTCACTGTGGTCTAAGGGTTTCGACCGCGGTCGTCGCGTCGGCCAGCCGTTCCGGCAGCGGCTCGACGCCGAGGCCGGGGCCGGTCGGCACGTCCAGGTGCCCGTCGCGCATCACCAACGGAGCCGTGATGTCGGCGCTGAAGAACCGATCCGATCCGGACACGTCACCAGGCAGGGTGAACTCCGGCAGTGCGGCCAGCGCCGCGTTCGCCGCCCGCCCGAGACCGGTCTCCACCATGCCGCCGCACCACACCGGCACGCCGTGCGCAGCGCAGACCGCGGCGACCCGGCGCGCCTCGAGGTAGCCACCGACCCGTCCGGGCTTGACGTTGACGATCGCGCACGCGCCGGCCGCGATGGCATCTGCGGCGGCCCGGGCCGAGGTGATGGTCTCGTCGAGGCAGATCGGGGTCCGCACCAGCTTCGCGAGCGCGGCGTGGCCGCGGACGTCGTCCTCGGCGAGTGGCTGCTCGATGAGCAACAGGTCGAACGGATCCAGCCGGGCCAGCTGCGGGGCGTCGCGCAACTCGTAGGCGGTGTTGGCGTCGACCTGCAACAAGATGTCCCCGAAACGCTCCCGCACCGCGCGGACCGGTTCGACGTCCCAACCCGGCTCGATCTTCAGTTTGATCCGCACGTAGCCCGCGGCCAGGTAGGCGTCGACCGCGTCGAGCAATTGCGGAACCGAGTCCATGATGCCCACTGACACCCCCGATGGGACCCGGTCGCGAACGGCTCCGAGATACGCGGCCAGTGGGAGCCCCGCCGCCCGAAGCTCCGCGTCGAGCACCGCCATCTCCAGCGCCGCCTTGGCCATCGGGTGGCCCTTGACCGCGGTCAAGGCGGTGGCGACCCGCGCACCGGTGAGGTCCGGCGCGGTGAATAGGCGCGGGGCGAGGAACTCCCGGATCACGTGCTGCGCCCCGTCGACGTATTCCGGGGAGTAGGCCGGGTCGGCCAGGGCCACGCATTCACCCCAGCCCTCCGCGTCCGGAGTGAGGGCCTTCACGAGCAGCGCGTCCTTGGTCGTCTGCACTCCGAACGACGTGCGGAAGGGTGTGACCAACGGCAAAGCGACCCGCCGCAATTCCAGCGCCACCAGTTTCATTGCGGACCTCCTCCATCACGCCATGCCTGCTGACCGCAGACTGCCCTATAACGAGGGCTCCGTGGGTTGGCCGTCTCGACGAGAACGGCCGTGGGCTCTCGGCGGGCTCGACGAGCCCGCCGAGGTCGTTAGAGCCGAAGATGGAACGGTGAGTACCCGGGCACGTCTCGTTGACGAGCTGGCTGCGCTCGTGGGTTGTGAATCAGGGTCGACCGATCTCGCGGCGCTGGAGACCTGCGCCGGGCTGGTCGACGACGTCGGTGCCGGGTGGGTCGGGAGGTCCGCGGAACGGCACATGGTCGAGGGCCGCACGCACCTGCGGTGGCGTTTCGGCGCGACGCGGGTGCTGCTGCTCGGCCACTACGACACGGTGTGGCCCACGGGAACGCTGGCCGGCTGGCCGTTCGCGGTCGACGGCGATCGGGCCACGGGTCCGGGCATCTTCGACATGAAGGCCGGGATCATTCAGCTGTTCGCGGCGCTCGGGGATCGCGACGACCTGGACGGCGTCAGCGTGTTGCTTACCGCGGACGAGGAGCTGGGTTCGCCGTCGTCGCGGTCGCTGATCGAGGACACGGCACGGGACGCCGAGGCGGCCCTCGTCCTGGAACCCAGCGCGGGCGGGGCGCTCAAACTTGCCCGCAAGGGGGTGTCCCTGTACACGGTTCGCACCCTCGGTCGGGCGGCCCATGCCGGCCTCGAGCCGGAGCGCGGGGTGAACGCGGGGCTCGAACTCGCCCATCAGCTGATCGCGATCGCCGGGCTCGGTCGTGCAGAGGTGGGGACGACGGTGACCCCGACGGTGCTCGCGGGTGGAACCACATCGAACACCGTGCCGGCCGCCGCCACGGTTGCGGTCGATGTCCGGGCGACGAGTGAGGGCGAACAGCAGCGCGTCGACTCGGCCCTGCGGGCACTGGCACCGGTGCTGACCGGGGCGGGTGTCGAGGTGTCCGGCGGCCCGAACCGGCCGCCCCTCGAGGCCAACGCGTCGAGCGCGCTGTTCGCCCTGGCCGGTGAGGTCGCTCACGCGCTCGGCATGGGTCCACTCGAAGGTGTCGCCGTCGGCGGCGGGTCGGACGGGAACTTCACCGCCGGACTGGGTGTGCCGACCCTAGATGGGCTCGGGGCGGTCGGTGACCATGCCCACGCCGAGGGTGAATGGGTCTCCGTCGACGCGATGGTGGCGCGATCCGCCCTGGTCGGTGAGCTGGTGGCTCGGTTGCTCCGTTAGCCGACCGGTGTCGGCTTCCCGGGCTGACATACCCGGCAGGACCGCAATTCCGCGGCCACCGCCTGGGCCCCGGTCACCGCGGTCGCGTCGTCGCGAGCCGCGACGAGTCGGCAGGTCGCCTCGTGCAAGGTCGACCCGAGTCTGACGCGACCCGGCGTGGCGCGGCTGGTCGTGTGCCGGCGGCGAAGGGCCTCGGCGAGCAGACCCGTCGTGCGCACGATGGTGTCGATTTCGACCCGGCGGGCGGCAGCCTCGCGCCGCTGGAGATGGGTGGTCAAAAGCGCGAGGCCAGCGGCCACCAGCGCCGCCCCACCCAGGCCGGCGGAAACGAGGAACGGGAATTGGATGGACACATACAAGGTGGCCGCGACACCGCGCCAGGCAAGCGCGATGCCGGTGAAGCCGGCGAGCACGATGCCCAGCAGGACGAGCGCTGCCCGGATCCCGGGGTCGGCGAGCGCCGCTGAGCAGGACGGCCGGGTCCGCGGTCGCGTCACCGGCCGGCGGAGGTGTCGTCGAGCTCGGCCTTGAGCTCGTCGAGGATGCCGGTCAGGCGTTCGAGCTGACGAGTCCGCTCGGCCGAGTCCTGCCGTTTCGCTGCCACGTTGATCGTGACCAGGCCGACCATCACCAACCCGAGGCCGGTGAAGCCGCCGGAGACGAGATAGGGTATCTGTAGGCCCACGTTGAGCGTTCCCGCGACCTCGGACCAGGCGACGCCGATCAGGGTGAACCCGATCATCACCGCAAGGACTCCCGCGTAGGTGAGCAGGTGCGACGCGGGATCGAGCAGGAAAGCCAAGCGACTGCGCCCGGACGCCTGGGCGAGCGGCTTCCCGCCATAGTCGGCGAGGTTGGACAGGGCCGGGGATACGAGGACGTCGGTCATCGCAGCCTCCTCTTCGGGTCGAACCCCGGATGGGGCGGGGCGACGTGTCTTCACCGGGCGAAGCCTCATGAGGCCACCCTGCGCGGGGCGGCGTCGGATGTGAACAGGCGGATCAGGAAGACCAATCCGGCGATCAGCGCCAGCGGGGCAAGGAGCACCTCCGGGTACTGGAACCCGGAGGCCACGTTGATCGCCGCGGAGCGGGTCGGCGCCTGACTGGCGATCAGTGGGCTCCGCCCGGGCGTCTGCGCCAGCGCGCTGATCCCGGACGGCAACGTAGGCGCCGGGCCCGGCTGCGGCAGGGTCTGGGGCGCTGGTGCCGCCGACACCGCCGGAGGTTGAGCCGAAGGTGCACTCGGCACGCTCTGCGCCGGCGTCGTCGGCGTCGCCGCGGGTGGGGCGAACGTGAGGAGAGTTTGCGCGTGGGGCGCCTTCGCCAGGTTGCGCCCGTCGAAGCTCACCTGCCAGGTTCCGGCGCCGGACTGGGACCCGGCGGGCAGCAGTGCGACGCCCAGGGCCGGGGTGCCTGCGTTCCATGCGCTGAGAAACGGCGCCAGGTCGACGGTGAACGTGTTCGCCTTCGCGTGGTAGACGGCGCTCACCCGGTAGGCGCAGTCCACGGCCGGCGGCGCCTTGGTGGATCCGGCGACCCCGTCGGTGAACGGGTGCGTCACGAGGCAGGCCACGATGCTCGCGCTGGTCAGGTTCTGGTTGCCCGCCCCGGACGCGGTGTCGATCGGCACGGTCAGCGTTGCGGACAGCAGTGTCGCGCCGGGCGGCAAGCTCGACAGGTCGGGCTGGAGGTAGCTCCGCTCGGTCTCCTGAGCGGCGGCGGCACCCACGTGCAGGGTGTTCGCCGGGAACATCGACGCGGTAGCCGGCGCGACCGGCGGACAACCAAGGGGTGAGCTGCAGGTCGCGACGGGGGCCGAGGCGTACCAGGCCTCGGCCGCGTCGCCGACGGTCGCGGTGTCGGCGACCGCCGCGCTGGCGGTGCCGAGGCCGATGACAGTGCCGGATAGGGCGATGGCGAAGCCGGATATGAGGCATGCCGCCACGCGACGGGCGATCCGGTTCATCTGCCCACCCCCACCGGCACGGGTGCACCGCGCCCGGCGGCACTCTTGGTCGTCGTCGCGCCGGAACGTTCGATGGCGGTGACGCTGCCACCCAGATAGGCCTCGACCACCTGCGGGTCGGCCCGGACGTGCTCCGGGGTGCCTTCGGCGATGACGCGCCCGTCGGCCATGGCCACGACCCGGTCGGAGATCCCCATGATCAGCGGGATGTCGTGCTCGATGATGAGCAGGGTAAGACCAAGTTGCGCGCGCAGGTCGCGGAGCAGCTGGCCGAGCGCCTCGGTTTCGCGCTGGGCGATACCGCTGGACGGCTCGTCGAGGAGCAGCAGGATCGGTTGGAGCGCGACAAGGCAGGCGATCTCGGTGATCCGCCGCGTGCCCGTGGACAGCTCCTGGATGGTCTTGTCGCGGTAACTGTCCAGGCCCATGATCGCCACCAGCTCGCGGGCCCGCCGTTCCTTGCGACGCTCCGCCAGGCGGATCCCGGTGACCGAGGTCAGGAAGCGGGTCGGGGTGACGCGTTCGAAGCCGAGCTGCACCGCCTCCAGCACGGTCATCGTCGGGAACAACGCCGCGTCCTGGAAGGAGCGGATCATCCCGAGCTGGGCGCGGCCCTCGGGACCGAGCCGGGTGACGTCGCGGTGGTCGAACAGCACCTGCCCGGCGTCTGCCCGGGTAAAGCCCCCGAGCAGCTCGAAGGTCGTGGTCTTCCCGGCGCCGTTGGGTCCGATCAGGCCGACGGTCTCCCCCGCGCGAACCGTCAGCGAGACCCCGTCGACCGCGGCGATGCCGCCGAAGTGCTTGCGCAAACCGCGGGCCTCGAGCAAGACGCCGCCGATGGCCGGGCGATCGCCGGACGTCGTCGCAAGGAGGTCGGTGAGCTTCGGCTGGGCGGTTTCCGCAATGGCCGCCGCCTCATCCGAACTGTCCATGCGGACCCGGTACAGGGCTCCGATCCGAACGGCGAGGGCGTCCCGGATTCGGGTGAGTGCCCAGCCGCCGATCCCCTCCGGGAGGAACAGGACGAGCAACAAGGCACCGAACTGGGTCGCCGCGAGACCGAGGGAGTCCAGGGGCAACGTCGGGATCCCGATCAGGTAGATCGCCCCGATGATGGGGCCGGCGAGTAGCGACACCCCGCCGATGACGGTCATGACGACGACGGCGATGCTGGCGTCCACCGGGAAGGCCGTGACCCCGATGCTCGACAGCGAGTGCCCGTACATCGCGCCGCCGACGCCGGCGATGAAGCCGGCCAGCAGATAGCCCTGAAGCTTGACCGCGCTCGCCCGGATGGTGAAGGCGCGAGCGTTGTCCTCGTTGTCGCGGATGGCGACGAGGAGTCGGCCGAACCCGGAGCGCCGCACGTTACGCGCAAGGATCAGGCAGAGCACGAAGACCACGAAGGCGAAGTAGTAGTAGCTGTGGCCGGTGTCGAGCGGGTGGCCGAAGACCGTCGGGATCCGTGGCGTGACGCCGTCGCCCAGCATCCACGGCTGCGCCAGCAGCCAGGCGGGCGTGGCCAGCGCGAAGGACAAGGTGGTGACGGTGAGCATCAACCCACGGATCCGCAGCGCCGGCAAGCCGATGATCACGGACACGATGCCCGCCCCGAGCCCGGCGTAGAGGAAGGCGAGGACGAAGTCGCCGGTATGTCGCGACACGTAGAAGGACACGACGGCCCCGATCGCCGCGACGGCGAACTGGCCGAGGGTGAGCTGCCCGCCCAGCCCGGTCAGGATGCCAACGGACAAGCCGACGATGCTGAACGCCAGGATGCTGGTCACCGTGACCGAGGCGCTGTTGGAGATGAGCAGCGGCAGGCAGGCGGTGAAGGCGAGCGCCGGGATCCCGGCCACCAGACCGAGGTTGCGGATGACCCAGATCCTGCGCAGCGCGTCCGGCAACGGACGCAGCGCCTGCACGGCGGCCCAGCTGCCCTTCTCCTCGTCGCGGCCGACCCGGCGGCGCTGCGCGAGCAGCGTGACCAGGATGATCACGAACAGGGTGACCTCGACCAGGCCGGAGCGGGGGTAGTTCCACAGCAGGAGCTGCTCGAGGATGCCGAGGCCGACGCCCGCACCGAGCGCGGCGGGCAGCGACTGCATCCGCGCGACCACCGCCGCGGTGAGCGCCCGGAGCAGCAGCGCCGGACCGAAGCTGTCCCCGCTGGTGAATCCTTGGGTGGGTTGGGTGAGGATCGCGGAAAACGCGGACAGGGCACCGGCGATGGCCCAGGCCAGGCTCGACATCCGGGAGGAGAAGATGCCCGACATCCGGGCGGCTTCCGGGTTCGCGGCCGCGGCGCGCAACGCCAGACCGAAGCGGGAGAAGCGCAGGAACAACGCGATCCCGATGACCGCGATCGGGGAGAGGATGAGCATCCCCGAGTACGCCTGAGTGATCCGCAGGGCACCGACGTTGAACACCGGCAGCCAGGACGGCTGCGGGAACAGCGCCCCGGCGGACGCCGTGCTGTTGATCACCAAAGCGAAGATGACCAGGAACTGGCCGACGCCGAGCGTCGCGACGATGGAGACCAGGCGCGGTGCTTTACGGAGCCTGCGGACCACGCCGGTCTCAGCCGCGGCGCCGATCGCCCCGGCCACGGCCAGTGCGAAGGGGAAGGTCAGCCAGTACGGGACGTGGTACTTGACCACGACGAGACCGAACACGGCAGCACCGAAGGCGCCGATCTGACCGTGCGCGAAGTTGATGATCCGGTTGGTGCGGTAGATCAGTACCAGACCTACCGCGAGCAGGCCGTAGGTCATCCCGATGATCGTGCCGAGCAGGATCACCGGCAGCGGGGTGGAGAACGTGTAGACGTTGTGCGAAGCCAGTTCGGCGAGGGTCAGCTTGGCGAGCACGAGCAACGCGAGTGCGACGCCCGTCGCGATCATCGCGTTCCGGCTCGGCGGACGCAGCCGCGCCCGGACATGCGAATACGGCAGGGACCGGGTGCTCATCCGGCGGCGCTCGCACCCTGGAGGAACACCGCACGGAGCAGGTCATCCCGACCGAGCAGGTCACCGGCCCGGCCATCGAAGCGCATCTCCCCCTTCTCCATGAAGTAGGCATGGTCGACGAGGTTCAGGGCGATGTTCACCGATTGCTCGACGAGAACGACCGCGGTGCCTTCGGCGTTGATCCGGCGGACCATCTCCAGCAACTGCCCGACGATCACCGGGGCGAGGCCGAGCGAGAGTTCGTCGATGAGCAGCAGCCGGGGGCGCAGGATCAGCGCCTTGGACAGCCCGAGCATCTGCTGCTCGCCGCCGGACAGGGTCGCGGCGAGGCTACTGCGGCGTTCCGCGAGCCGAGGGAAGGCTTCGAAGCAGCGGTCGATGGCCGCGTCGAGGGCCCGGCGGTCCCGGCCCAGCGTGTAACCGAAACTGCGCATGTTCTCCACGACGGTCATCGGCCCGAAGACCGCCCGGCCACCGGGGATCTGGGTGATCCCGAGGCGCAGGCGGCGCTCCGCGTCGAGAAACGTGACGTCCTGACCGTGAAAGCGCACCGACCCGGCCGACGGCAACCCGATCCCCGAGATCACCTTGAGCAGCGTCGACTTCCCGGCTCCGTTCACCCCGAGCAGGGCGACCATCTCACCCTCGTCGACGGTGAAGTCGACGTCGAAAAGGACCTGCAGCTGCCCGTAGGAGAAGTCGACGCCGCGGCAGGCGAGCATCGGCAGGTGCCCGCCGGCGGTACGGATCCGCTTGATCTCCTCGTCCTCGATGACTTCATCGATCATCCGGTCGAGATCCGCGTTGATGTGGCGACCGGCGGTGTAGATGATCACTCCGGTGAGGCCGCCCGGGAGCGCGACCGCCACCATCGACCCCACGATCCCGTACCGGCTCTGCACGCCGGCGAAGAACAGCGCCCCGAGTAGTCCGCCGACCGCGAGGAAGATCGCCGCGAGGGCCTGCGCGTGCGGGCGCATCCGGGACGGGATGACCGAGAGAAGCGCGATCGAGAACGACGGGACCAGGGGTCCGATCGTGGCCCCGGAGATCCCGAAGCAGGCCAGCATTAGCGGGAACGACGGCGCCAAGCCGCCCAGCGCGATGAACAAGACCGCGACGCCGATGAGGAGTCCGGCGGTGCGCATCACCTGTGGCGGGGACTGACGGAACTGCCGCTCCCCCCGACGTCCGAATAGCGCCAGCCCGATGATGGACATCCCCGAGTAGTAGGCGAAGAACAGCCCCCGGCCGCCCGGCCCGAGATTCCACTTCTCCTCTAGGAAGAACGAGATGAAGGTTGACAGCGGAACGCTGAGCAGCCCGAAGACTCCCCAGCCCCAGAACACCCGGCGCGCCGTTTTCAGCAGCAGGATCCGCCGGCAGATCTCCCAGAAGCCCAGCTGGACATCTTCGGTAGGGACCGTTGCCGAATCCTCGCCGGCGGCCTCGTGCACGGTGGCTCGGATCTGCTGGGTGTCCCAGCGGCCGAACCCGGGATCCCGCAAGCCCAGACAACACAGGGTCAGCCCCACCGACATCGCGCCCATTGCCAGAAAGACGCCCCGCCAGGTGAGCCCGAAGGAGCTGGCGAACAGGGCGACCAGCAGTGGCGCAGCCACGTTGCCGAGGAAGGTGGCGGCGCTGTAGACCGAGACGGCCCGAACCCGGGCCTCCGGGTGGTAGCTGTCCATCACGAGCGGCACGTGCAGCGACGTCACACTGCCCGTGGTCAGGCCGTCGAAGACGAGAATCCCGATCAGCGCGATCAGCGAGGTGACGAACCCGGTGAACAGGGTGATCACGCTCCAGGCCAGGCCGGTGACCAGGCAGAGCATCGCGCGTCGCCCGTGGCTTTGCGCCAGATAGGAGATGTAGAGCGGCGAGATGGCCACCGCGAGTCCCTTGAGGGCCACCGCCCCACCGATGGCGCCGATCCCGATCCCGAGGGCCCGGCTGATGTCGGGGGCGAGCACGGTGAACGCGTACCCCTGGAAGGTGTCCACAATCGACAGGATCGACAGCGCGAACAACGGGTAGTACGGCAGCCCGTAGCGGCGGGCGACGTCCCGGAAGCTCGCGGTTTTCGTCTCCCCGGTGACGCCCAACCGGGCCCGGGCCCGGTCGCGGAGCAACTCCCGGGTCTCCCCGACGTCGTCGAGGAGCTCATCTGGGTCCACCGTCGTCAGCGCAGCGGTCACGGTCATGACACGCCCAGCTGTCGGACCCGGAAGTCGACGTACCACGCGCTCTCGCCGATCCGGTGGCCGGATGCGTCCAGCAGCACGATGATCGCCTCGTGCAGCTGCACCTGCTGATAGGTGTTCAACGAGTTCACCGAGGTGAGAGTCAACGAGGTGGCAGTGGTCGTATACACCTGGTGGTCGGCCAGGTAAGTGGTGTCCGGGCAGCCGGGGGTGTGCACGCAAGCCGGGTCACCGCTGCCGACGGCCTTCAGCGTCTGTCCGGGGCGGATCGGGGCTCGATCAACGAAGATCGCGAAGTAACCGGAGGTCGCGGAGGCTGCCGCGGAGTTCGGTGCGCTGATCGTGAAGTCCTTGATCGTCCAGCGCAGGGTCACCGGCAGCCCCACCAGCTGCTGGGCCTTCGGCGAGGTCACCGTGAGCCGCTTGTCGGCCACGAAGGACAGGTTCGACACGGCGCAGCCGGAGGCGCTCAGGGTGAGCAGGGCGAGCCAGAGCACGCGCCGCCGCAGCGTCACCCGGTCGCCTCCTCGTCCAGCCGCCACCTGGATCGTGCTCCCTGCGGTGTTGGGCGTCGTCATCCCGGGGCACCAAACCGGGGCCGGAAGACTGTGCGATGGCACACCACGCGGCGGGCGGGCCCGGTTCGCGGGCTCAGCCCCGGTCGAGGAACCGCAGCTGCAGCTGGACCACCAGCCGCTCGTCCGGATCGTCGAGGTCGATCCCGGAGATGTCGCAGAGCCGGCGGATCCGGTAGCGGAAGGTGTTGGGATGGACGTTTACGACCGACGAGGCCAAGGTGACGTCACCGAACGCGTCCAGGTAAGCCCGCAGCGTCGGCAGGTATGCGGTCCCGCGCTCGCGATCCTGCTCGGCCAGCACCCCCAGCCGCCCGGCCCGCAGGCTCGGCTTCCGCTCCACGAGCTCACCCAACTCGGTGAGGATCGTCCGGCTGCGGACCGCGTCGATGTCGGCGACGGAGCGGGCCCGCGGGTCACCGGCGAGCGCGCGCACCGCCTGCTCGGCCTCCCGCCGCGAGACCGTCACTTCCCGCAGCGTGCCCACCGTTGAGCCGATCCCGCCGCGGAGATCGACGTGGAGCGTTTCCTGAGCGCGCGCGACGATGGATTCGACTAGCGCAACGATCCGATCGCGATGCGCCGGCCCCGGCTCCGGAAGCAGCACGTAGATGGTGCCCGCGATGGCGACGCAGGCGGCCCGCCGGCGGTAGGACTCGCAGTACAAGGCGATGAGATCCGCGGCGCGTTGAGCCTGTACCGCCGCCTCCGCCTCATCCGTTTCCGCCTGCATGAGCGCGACGACCGTGACCGGGGTGTTGACCCCGATGTCCAGCGTGGACGCCCCGATCTCGGGTGGGCTGCGACCGTCGAGCAGCGCCCAGAGCGCCTCCGCCCGTCGCCGGCGATCCAGATCCTCGCTGCTGCGATGGCGCAGGATGTGCAGCGCGGCCAACCCGGCGGCCTCGCCGAGGGCCTGCTCGGCGCCGGCGCCGAACGGCTGCTCCCCCTCGATGACGAAGATCGCACCGACGAGCTCGGCGCCGGCACGCACGGCGATCGCCAGCCGGGGTCGGATGCCGGGCACGTCGAAGTCGCCCAGGCGGAGCACGCCTGGGTCCTGCCACAGGCGTGGGAAGACCCCAGCCTCGTTGAGCTTGCGCATCCAGGCGGCCGACACCTGCCGGCCGAGGATGGCCTCCCGGCGGGCGTCGTCGATCGGCTGGTCGAGGTTCGAATACGCGAGGACCCGGCCGCCCGGATCTTCGATCGTCGTGGCGCCACCGACCGCGGCCGCGACCGCGTCGGCGAGGGAGAACAGGTTGCCGATCGGCACGCCGGCGCCGCTGTGCGCCAACGAACCGACCGCGGTCGCGGTCCGGATCAGGCTGTACAGCTGTCCCCAGCCGACCGTGACCGGAGCCAGCAGCAGGGCCATCCCCGATTCGTTGGCGGCCGCGACGAGAGCGGGCGGCGGATCTCCGGCCGCCTTCAGAACCAGCCCGCCGACACCGGCCGCACCTAGGCGGCGGAGGAGGCGGAGGGAGTCATCCGACGTCGGGTGCACACCGACGCCGAGGACGAGATCCCCGGGTTCCGGACCGGTCTCATCGTTCGGATCGAACAGGACCGGCTCTCCGACCGTTGCCTCACTGCCACCGGGCGCCGCGACGAGGCGCAGGCTGACCGGATGCAATTCGGCGACCAAACTCGCCAGTGTGGTCATGGGGGCCGGGGCCGGCGTAGGGACCTTCACACCGATTACCCCCAGGGACGAAGCATTCCGTCCAGGCTACCGGCTGAGCAGATACCACCCGTCGCGGTTCGCCCCGGTGACCCGGTAGCCCGCCTCGAAGGCACGACCAAGGACGGAACGGAGGGCGAGCCGCCACTCGCGGGCCCGCGCCGGGCCCGACGCCCGGAGCGCGACGATGTCCAGGGGCACCTGGCAGAGCAGCGAATCCCCCTGGCCGGAGACCTGCACTGGCCCACCATCGGGGCCGGGGCGAAGGACGGTGGGGATCCCTTCACGGCACAACCGCTCCACGTCGGTGGCCTCCGTCATCCCATCGCAGGCGGCTGCCGCGCGCGCTGAGGGCAACTCCCACACCACCAGGCACCGGTCGCTGAGGTCACCGGAGTTCAGGCTGTCCTGGAGGATCCCGTAGAAGTTCTCATAGAAGCTCGCGATCTCGGCACCGAGTTTGACAATGTTGAAGTAGGCGTTGCGTGCGACGAGCGGATCGAAGGTCCACACCACCCGGTCCAGTCCATGGGCGAGCGCCCACCACCGCTGGTGCAGCTTCAATGTGAAGCCGACATTGCGCCCCTGCAGCTGAGCCTCGACGCCCGCGAGATGCGAGTGCAGGTACGCGCCCCGACCGTCCTCGGCCCGAAAGGCGAGGCTGGCACCGACGACCTGGCCGCCGAGCTCGGCGATCGACACGTAGTTGCCCGCGTGCGCCAAGGCCCAGGTCAACTCGGGGGTTGCCGCACTGCGGCCCTGCTCTCTTCCCCACACGCCATCGAAGAGCGCACTGGCCCGGCGGGCGTCTTCCTGGGTCGCCACCAGCCGGACGGTGACCCCAGTGCGCATCGCGGCGGCCTCGGCGCCCTGCCTGGCCGTATCCGCGAGGAGCTCGAGACCAGCCGGGTCCTCGTCTCGGCGCGCCTCGGTGAGGGTTCCCGTCACCCGCTCACTGTCCCACCGACGGGGCTCGCCTCGAATCGTTCGATCCGCACAAGAATCCGTACTACATCCATGGGCACAGACGAAGCCATGCGCGCGTCTCCGGGCCCGGTCACCCCACCTTGGCTGTGGCTCGGGCGCCGAAGTGCACGTATCGACCGCCGTCCGGGAGGGCGAAGAAAACGACCGGCATCCAGGTTTCCGCGCCTTCGGGGCGGGTTACGAACAGGTGTTCCGTTGCGTCCACGGCGGTCAGGGTCAGCCGTTGCACCGGTTCGGGCATGAGGTCGGCGAGCGGGCCGGTCGACGTCACCGTCAGTTCGAGACGGCCGTCGCGCTCCGTCACCTCGATCAGCGCAGCGGCGCGCTCGTAACGCCCGACGTAGCGGGACAGATCGGTCTCGACCGGCTCCGCCGGGGGCTCGGGCCGGCGCGGAATCTCGAGGTCGGCGAGCTCGCCGAGGAGCTCGCGGTAGATATCCTGGTAGAGGTCGCCTGGACGACCGCCATTGGTGAGCAGGGCGATCGCGATGTTCGCGTCCGGGACGATCCGCAGGAAGGCGGACTGCCCGATGGTGTTGCCGTCGTGGCCGTATACCGGACGGCCAGCCCAGTTGAACAGGATCCACCCGAGCCCCCAATGATCGCCGAGCGTCCAGCGATCCGGGACGGCTACCTGGGGCTGCTGCATTGCGGCGACCGACTCGGCCTCGAGCAGGCGGGCGCCGTCGGGTGCCACTCCGGCGTCGAGATGCATGCGGGCGAATCCGATGACGTCGGCCGCGCGGGCACAGATCAGCCCGGCCGGACCGGCGGAGCGCATCAAGCCCCAGATCGGGGCCGGCTGCGGCTCTTCGCCCGGCTTGCCGACGTGGCCGATCGCGGCCCGGAACCGCAGTGCCTCCTCCGGCAACGTCACGGTGTGGGTCAGCCCGAGCGGTTCGATCAGCAGCTCGGCCAGCGCGGCGTCCCAGGTCTTGCCGGTCACCCGCTCGATGAGGCGACCCAGCACGGCGTAGCCGGCGTTGCAGTAGGACATGGTCGCCCCGAGCGCATGGTTCTGTCGCACCTCGGCGAGGGTCTCGACGTAGCGCTCGAGGCAGTCGTCGCCACGACCGGTGTCGGCGAAATGATCGCCGTCGATGCCGCTGGTGTGGGCGAGAAGGTGGCGCACCGTGACCTGCTTGGTGGTGTCGGGGTCCGCCACCGCGAACTCGGGCAGGTAGCTGACGACCGGCTCGTCCAGGGCCAGGTCGCCGCGCTCGGCTAGGCGCATCACCACGGTGGCCGTGTACACCTTCGTAATGGAGCCGATCTGGAACAGCGAATCGGTCGTCGCCTCGACTCCGGTGGCCCGGTTCAAGGTGCCGCAGGCAGCCTCGGTCACCGCTCCACCGGCGAGCACCGCGATCGACGCGCCGGGCACCTCGTGCCGGCGGGCCAGCTCGCTGAGTCGCTCGGAAAGTCGTAGCGCGTCCATGGGTGCTCCCTGGTTTTGGGTCAAACTCCGCGGCGCAGGTGCCGGCCCGGTAGGGCGCCGGTGATGCTCGCATCGACCACGACGGGCCGGCCGTTGACCACGACGTGGTGGACCCCGGTGGCGTAGGCATGCGGCTGTTCGTAGGTGGCGGAGTCGGTTATCGTCGCCGGATCGAAGACGACGACATCGGCGAAGTTGCCCGGGACGAGGCGACCGCGGTCGCGCAGTCGAAGGGTGTCCGCGGGCAAGCTAGTCATCCGGCGGATGGCCTCGGTCAGCGGGATCAAGCCGAGTTCCCGGCTGTACCTGCCCAGGAACCGGGCGAAGGTGCCATACGTCCGTGGGTGCGTCGGGTGGTCCGTCCAGGGCGCCTCGACCGCCAGCGCCTCGGCGTCGGATCCGATGGATACCCACGGCTGCTGCAATCCCAGGCCGATGTTGTCCTCGTCGACGATGAAGTAGAGGGCGCCCAGGGTGGGGTCGTCGGCGACCAGGTCGAGCAAGGTCTCGATCTCGGCCTCCCCCGCCGCGTCGGCGATCTCGCTGAGCCAGCGACCTGACTTCGAGCCTGCGGCGGACCCACCGATCACGAAGATGCCCGAACCCCCGCCCGCCGCCAGGTAAAGATTCTCCCAACCGACGGAGGCCTGGGCCATGTCCGCGGCCATGGCGGCACGCTCGGCCGGATTCGACAAACGCTCGGCCAGCGCGGCGGGGCCGCCGGCGTGGTAACTCGGTGGGATCGCGGCGGCCAACGCTGTACCACCTGCGGTGTAGGGGTACATGTTGGCGCCGACCGGCTGCCCGGCATCGCGGGCGGCCTCGATGCGTTCGATGGCCAGCTTCATCTTCGGCCAGTTCTGCCGGCCGGCCGCCTTCAGGTGGTATACCTCGGTGCGCACCGCCGCGCGCTGCCCGATCTCGAGCAGCTCGTCCAGGCACTCGAGAAACCGATCCCCCTCCGAACGCAGATGCGAGATATACAGCCCGTCGTGCCGGGCGATGACTTCGCTGACGGCGACGAGCTCGTCGGTGTCAGCGAAGGTGCCAGGTGCGTAGATCAGTGCAGTGCCCACTCCGAGCGCGCCGTCGACCATCTCCTCGTCGAGAACGGAGCGGACTCGATCCAGCGCCGACGCGGTGAGCGGCGCATCCGACAGGCCGGCCCCGATGACCCGTAGGTTCATGCCACCGACGAAGCTCGCGACGTTCGGGGCGACGCCACTGGCCGCGAGAAACCCGAGTCCTTCCGAGAGTCGCGGGAAGTCCGCGCGCTGGTCGGGACCGATCCCGAACTGACGCATCAGCTCGGTGAACTCCGCGACCGACGGGCCCGGCGAGAATCCCTCGCCGAAGACCTCCGTGGTCACCCCTTGGCGGAGGTCGGAAGGGCCGCACGGCAGCGATTGCAGCGAGCCCCAGGCGTGACTCAGAACGTTGATGAACCCCGGGGCCACCGCGAGACCGGTTACGTCCAGGACTTCGGCGTCGATGCCGTCCGGGGCATCCTGAACGGCCACCACCCGGTCATCATCGATGATTACGTCACTCACCCGCGCGGGGCTACCCGTGCCGTCGTAGACGGTTCCACCGCGGATGACAAGGGAGCTGGGCACGACGCAAGTCTGCTGGGGCGCGGTGGCGCTGGGGTCGTGCGCTCGACACAAGCCGCGGGCGCCACTTCGGGCCATCGGACAGATTTCGGGCCCGACATCTGCGCTCCGAGCCGGGCCGTGCGCCTGGTCGGCGGAGCTGGCAGACCGGCTCCGACCGAGACTAGCCCGCTACCAGGTGCCCAGAACCATTGAATTCCTCGAGGCCTTGCCGCGCAACGAGATGGGCAAGATCCGCCTCCGGGCGCGGTCCCCATGCCGACAAGTGACGGTGCAAGGATCAGCCGGTGACCAGCGAGCGGACAGTCGTCGGGCTCATCGCCTGCTTGGCAGCCTGGACCCAGCAGATGAACTCGTTGCGGGCCAGAGGCGTGATGTCCTTCCAGGCATCGAGTGCCTTGGCGTTGGCGATCGGCGCCTGGCGCAGGACTGCGGGAAGTTTGTGCACTACCCCACCCGGCACTCGCTGACTGCTCACAGGGCCACGGTAGCGCCAGCTCGAGGGCCACTGGAGGGAGCGAGCCGCGGTGCGCAAGGTGCTCGGCGGGAACCGGCGCGGGTGCTCCGCGAGGTGTTGAACCTGGCTCCGGGCGGATAGTCCGTCTCAGCTGAGGAGCTAGCCGCCCGGGGCGTAGACAGGTCCCGTGTATTGGTAACAGGTACACGCGGCCGAGAACGCCATGTTGCGGACTTCGTCCGCGCCATCGTGACGGTTGCTGTTCAGATCCACGTGGAAGGCGACGATCGAGCCGAAGCTGGTGCCGGTCCCGTCGATCGCGCTCAGCACGGTGCCCTCGTTCAACGGACCCGTGAGCGGGTCGAGGATGCGTTTGAGGTAGAAGAACTGTTCGCAAATCGCGAACTGGATGGCCACGGAATTGTTTCCCGACACTTGCTGTCCGGCGCCCTTCATGATCTGCTGGCAGAGCTGCGCCGCCGACGAGTGCGCGGCGAAGGCCTCCAGATCGGAGCTGGTCTCGTCGAGGACCGGCTGCCAGCTCACCCCCACGCTGTCCGCCATCTCCTGCTGCGGCAGGCTGCTGGCGAGGGCGTTGAATCCACTGCCGGAGTCGAGCCCGTAGCGGGGATACCAATGCTGAGACTGGGCCTGCTGCATCCACTCGAGGGTCAGAATGCCGCCCCCGGCCACGCCCGAACCGCCGTCGAAGAGGATGACATGGTCGATACCCAGCTGGCGGAAGTGCAAGATCGCGCTGCTGACCGACGCGCTGGTCGACCCAAGGTCGCCGTAAGAGGCCGGTGGGGTGACATACGCCACCGGAACGGCGCGAAAGCCAAGCGCCGCGAGCCCCGGCAACGCGTCGTTGGTGATCCCGTAGCGGAAGTTGGGATCGTCCCAGGTGGCGATGCCGACCTTGGTGCCCCGGCGCAGATATCCTTCCCGGCCCAGGCCCGCGATGGTGTACTTCATCGCGCGGTCGTTTGTCAGCGCGTTGAGATCGACGTCCGCCGGATACTGGACATTCGTGGCCGTCGTCTCGAGGGTCGGGCTTGTGCCGGAGGCCAACTGAATATCGTGGTACCGGGCGGCACACTGATCCAGAATGGGCAGGCCGCCCGAGAACCAGATGAGGTTCTTGCTGTCCTGCGTCCAGGCCGAACACATACCCTGCGCCGTCGTGGTGGCGTCGCTGCTGACGCTGGCCTTGTACCAGTTGATCATTATTTGGCGGTGCCCGATCCCGCCGTGTTGGTTGATGTATTTGACGACAGCGTCGGTCTCGGCCTTGGTGTCGCCCGGGTTGGCGCCGCCGGCACCGAGTGCCGAGTCAGCGGCCGACGCGTCCGGCGCGTAGTAGTCCGCCAGGTTGATCGTCGTCGGGGTGACCCCTGGCGCGTTTACGCCCGTCGACGATGCCTCGAGACTGCCACCTCCGGTCGACGCCACCGCTCCGTTGCCCGTGGAACCCGTGCCGCCGGCGCTCCCGATGGCTCCCACAACGCCCCCGGTGACCGCCGAACCCGCGCCCCCCGAGCTCGTCGGCCCCGGCGCGGACGATGTCTGACCGGTACTCGGCAGCCCAAGACCGTTTGCACCCCCGCCTACGACGGCGCCGGCGTGCCCGGAAATCGCCACCGTCGACCCGCAACCAGCCACCGCGACACAGGCTGCCACGGCGGCAGCCCCGAGACATGACCCCGCGACCTTCGGCATAGCTCACGCTTTCGCCGCTTGGGCGCATTTTCCTCGTCGGACCGGCCGAATTCACCACCAGCCGCTGAGTCACCCGGACAAGAGGCGCCGACAGCCCCGAAAGCGTCAGCGGGACCCCGGCAGGCGTCAGCGGGGGCGAGCCCGACGCAGCTGGGCCCGCAGTCCGGACACCGAAGTGTCCAGACTGAAGTTCCAGGCGGTCTCGGGGTCGGTGACCCCGCCCAGTCGACGAACGTGCGGGAAGGCTTCGGGAGGCAGCGCCTCGACCTCGACCTCGGTCTCCGGGATCAGGCCCTGCACGGCCCTCCCCCGCTCGAGCCCCACCGTCAGGGCGAGCCGCGAGGTCACCTTGACCGCGCCACAAGCTTCGGCCAGGCCGAACCCGGCCTTCGAGAACGCGCGGAGGGCCGCCTCGAACGAGGCCGCGGCCTCCGCCCCTTGGACGGGCCGGCGCTGCAGCGCGGTGAAGGCACCCGGGTGGTTTAGGCGAGGGTACCGATCGCGGCGAAGAAGCGGCGCACCCAATCCTCCCACCCCGCCGGTTCCAGCGGCAGCTTCGCCTCATCATTCAGCCGCTCGGCGATCCCGTCGTCACCGCGTCCCGGGTGGGCACGGGAAACAGTGCCCTCCCAACGCTCCGAGCCACCGACCCACGCTTGACCCCTTGAACGCTTCTACCAACGCAGACTTGAATTTGTAATGAGACCCGGAAGATCTCGTGCGCGCTGATAGTGCATCCGTGCCTGCATTACACCGTAAGATGACCGCCGCACCGAAGGTCCGGCCCGATCAACACCGCCGAGGGGGCAGCCAGCGTGCGTCGACCGCTCAGTCGGGCCCGGATCATCCGCGCGGCGCTGGAGGTCATCGACCGGGAGGGCCTCGAGGCGCTCACCATGCGCCGGGTCGCCGCCCGTCTGGGCGTCGAGGCGATGTCGCTGTATCACCACGTTCCGAGCAAGGACGCCATCCTCGAGGGTGTCTTCGACCTGGCCGTAGCCGAGGCTGAACTGCCGAAGGGAGAGGTCAGCGCCGCAGATTGGATCCGCGGTTCGGCCGAGGCGTTCCGTCGGCTGGTTCGCGATCACCCTCGGGCTTTTCCGCTGTTCACGAGCCGACCGGTTCCCCTCGTCGACGTGGCCGCGGCGCAGCCGATGGAGGACGGGCTCGCTGC
Source organism: Mycobacteriales bacterium (assembly GCA_035533475.1). NCBI lineage: Bacteria > Bacillati > Actinomycetota > Actinomycetes > Mycobacteriales > Mycobacteriales bacterium. The sequence continues at coordinate 69,168 of DATLTS010000053.1, forward strand.
TTTCGCCCGGCTCGGCATGACTCCCGAGTCGGCGTTCGCGGCCGTGCAGGCGGTGTCCTTGGCCATGCTCGCGGTCGGGCTGCTGGAAAGCCGGGTCGCGCTCGAGCCCCATCCGGATGTGGTCACCAAACTCGCCGAACTTCCGGTTGACCGGTTTCCGCTCCTGAGCGCCGTCCTGGAGCTCGACATCGATCCCGAGCTGATCTGGTCGAGCCTTGTCGACGCCCTCGTCCGGGGGCTGGGCGAGCCAGAATCGGCTTGACCCACCTCACTTGACAGGTTTCCCATACAGAGTACGCTTGACTTACGTTGTAAGGGCCAGGATGGAGGAGAACATGCAGCGATCGCGCTTCTTCGTCGGCGTCGGACTTCAAACGCTCAACGCGGCGCAACTCGAGCGCGCTGCTCGGCATGGGCGCCGGGTTCACGGCGTTGCCCTCGGCTTGCTTCATCTGTCGCGCGACGTCTCACCCGAACTGGCCGACCGCACGCTCGGGCGAATCATGACCCTCGGCATACGAACCGGGTTCGGGCGCGTGCAACGAGCGTCGCTCCGCGGCACCGGGCCGGTGCACACCCGCTAGTAACCACCCTGCGAGGAGATGGATAACCGCATGCCCGACATGGCTTCACTCAGCGAATACGTTGCGGCGAAAGCGACCGAGCTCGAAGTTCCGGGGGCGGCGATCGGGCTGTTGCACGACGGGATCGAGGAGTACGCCTATCACGGGGTCACCAGCGTCGAGAACCCGCTGCCCGTCGACGCGACCACGCTGTTCCAGTTCGGCTCGACCGGAAAGACCTTCACCGCCGCCGCGATGCTTCGACTCGTCGACCAGGGCGTTGTCGATCTGGATGCGCCCGTGCGCAGGTATGTCCCGGAACTCAAACTCAAGGATGAATCGGTCGCCCGAGCGGTGACCGTATTCCAACTGTTCAATCACACCGCCGGTTGGTCGGGGGACCTGATGGCCAACACCGGCGACGGGGATGACGCCCTGGCGAAGTATGTCGAGCGCATGGCGACGATCGAGCAAGTCAGCCCACTCGGTTCAAGCGTCTCGTACAACAATGCCTCTCTTTCACTCGCCGGTCGCGTCATCGAAAAGGTAACCGGCCAGACCTACGAGCAGGCGATCCGCGAACTGCTCTTTGAGCCACTCGGCATGGCGAACAGCTACTTTTCCCCAAACGAGGTTATGACTCGACGTTTCGCTGTCGGACACAATCAGAAACCCGATGGCACGATCGAAGTTGCGCGACCCTGGGCGCTGCCCCGCGCTGCCGCTCCGGCGGGCGGAATTTCGGCGACCGCTGCCGACCAGGTCGCCTGGGCACAATTCCATCTCGGTGACGGCCGTGGCCGAGAAGGCCAGCGGCTGCTATCTGCCGAGCTACTCGCGCGGATGCAAGAGCCGTCAGTCGAGATCAAGGGCAGCGCCCTCGGTGACTTCGTCGGAATCAGTTGGTTCTTGCGGGACGTGGAGGGTGCCCGCTTGGTGAGCCACGGCGGCACTACAAATGGGCAGCACTCCGCATTCGTGATGGTGCCCGACCGGGGGTTCGCGCTGATCAGCATGACGAACTGCGAACCCAATGGACCGCAACTGAACGACGCCGTGCTCGGTTGGGCGCTGGAACGACATCTCGGCATCGTGGAGCAGGACCCGGAACCGCTCAACTTGAGTGACCCGGAGCTGGCTCCCTACACCGGGACTTTTGAAACGATCGCTGCTAGCTGCGAAATCACGACGAACAAGGGCGGGTTGCTGCTCCGCGTCAACATCAAGCCAGAAACCCTCGCCGCGCTCAGCGAGGCCGGGAATGATCATGGGGCCGCCGACGGGCAACCGCCGTTACCGCTTGGAATCCTCCCGGGCGACGGTGACCGCTATGTGGTCTCGGACGGTCCCGCGAAAGGCATGAAAGGCTATTTCGCCCGGGACGAGACCGGCACGATCGTAGGCGTGCATGTCGGAGGGCGAATGGCTGCGAAGGTTCGCTAGCTCACAGCGGCCCCTCACGGGCCAGCCACTGGCGGTTCGAAGCTTGGGGAAAGTTCATACCCGAGCAGACCACCGCTGTCAGCCTGCTCGACCGGCTGCTCCACCACGCCAACATCGTCGTTCACCGAAGGCGACTCCTACCGGATGCGCGAAGCCAAAACAAACGGAGGCGCCACCTCCAACAAGACCTGATCAACCCGAAAGGTGGGGGCTTTGACTTGGCCACCGGGGACTTTCAACTGGCCATTGACACGGGAGATTCTGACAGACGGTCGTTGAAACAAGGGTCTACCCAGGGTCGAATCCATGCGACAGCCAGCTATCTGCTCAGAATGGAGGTTACGACATCTGATGGATGACCTACGCCTGTGGCGGAGCTACCCTCACGGAGGGGCGTGGGAGTTGATCTCCTGGGGCGACCGCGCTCGCGAGACCCATGTCGTCGGTGTCCGCGCCGAGGTGACGGCCGGGTGCCGCTAGGACACGGATGACAACGAAAGGGGCCAGGTGAGAGTCGTTCCCCTGGTCGAGGTCGTTGGTTCCCCCTACGAGCAGGGTAGGGCGCACGGAGAGATGCTTTGCGATGGCGTTCATCGCGTTCTAGATCGGCTGGCTTGCGATGTGCAGACCCAGTACGACTTGACGTTCGATGCGTTCAGCCATCGGTTCACCTCCGAGTTCGGGTTTCGTGAATCCGCTGAACGCTGGGTGCCGTTTGTTCTAGATGAGGTCCGTGGCATCGCCGACGCGGTAAAGCGACCCTTCGAACATGTGCTGTGCCTGAACCTCATGGATGAATACTGGGTTCATCGACTAGGTCCGGTACATCAGTCGTGTAGCAGCCTGGGGCTGGCTCCCAGACCGGGTGAGCCGACCTGGATCGCCCAGAATATGGATCTACCCACGCTTTACGACGGGCTGCAGACCCTCGTGCGCTCTACCGGTGACCCGGACCGACCAGATCGGCTGGTTCTCACTTTCCCCGGCTACGTGGGCCTTACGGGCTACAACGAGGCGGGGGTCGGTGTCTGCTGCAATACGCTGAGTCAGCTGGCCCGGTCTCGACATGGACTGCCTGTTTCATTTGTCGTTCGTGGCATCCTGAACCAGCGCAACGCCTCAGACGCGGTTGCGTTCGCACAGTCGGTCCCACATGCCGCCGGACAGAACTACCTCATTGGCGATCCCACAACCGTGATCGACATCGAGTGTTCGGCCAACAGCGTAGTCCGCTTCGTCCCTGACAGTGGTCCGGAGATCGTGTGGCACACCAATCATCCACTCGTCAACGACGACTTGCACATCGGCGAACCGGACCGTCGCCCGAAGAGAGCTACCGTGACGACAGCTATCGATGCCGAAGCCAACACTCGTCGCCGGCTAGAGAGCCTGGTGGCCCGGCTACAGGGGCCCGCGCTGCAGCAGCCGATTGAGGCGGTCGCGGCAGCTCTACGGGCCCGGGACTCGATCGAGCACCCAGTGTGCCGCCATCCCGAGGATGGCCGGGGGTTCTTCACTTTCGCCGCGATAGCCATGCGGCTTTCCGACCACGCCGAGGCGCAGGTCAGCTTCGGGCCGCCGGATCTAAACGACTTCGCGACGTACCGCCTGCGCGCGCAGTCGGGGACGGCTAGCTCACGGCCCCGGCCCAGCGACAGACCCGAAATCTCCTCGTGAGCAGCTTTCGCTCGGCGTCAACCCAGTTCTGCGATTGAGCCACGCCGGACGAGGAGTGATGAGTTTTCGACTAGCAATCGGTGGGGTCGAACACGGACCAACCAGTACTTCATTCGTCCGACCGTGCATCATTGTCCGTACGACGACATGTATGACCGCGGATGGGAAGCGGTCGCGCTCATCCCTTCATGGCTCGGCGGCCGTCGCCGACCGGTTATCCACATCGAGCGAGTGCCGGCCCTCCTGCCGCCAACCACCACCTACCACGGGGTTGGGCATGAAGTCCTCGACCTGTACCAGAAAATGGAAGAGGCAGATGGCGTGATCGACTGCACTTTCATGCACGGGTTCCCTTACACGGACAATCCCATCGTCGGCGCACAGGTAATCACGATGACGGATGGCGACCCAGATCTCGCCGTCCAAGTCGCTCGCCATGTCCAGGCAGCGATTTGGGGGAAGCGGGTGCGCTTTCTCGTCAACCACCCTCAGCCCGAGGAGGCCATCACTCCGGCGCCCGCCGCACCGGGACGTCCGATAATCATCAATGAGACCTCGGATAATCCTGGGGCGCTGCGCCCCGGACGGCACGCAACTGCTGCGAGCACTGCTAGCGGCGCAGCCCCGCGATGCGGTGTTCTGCGGCCTAAAGGACCCGCAGGCCGTGCAGATCGCCCAACAGGCGGGCGTCGGCAGGACGATCGATCTCGAACTCGGCGCGAGGACTGACCGGCTACACGGGGAGGCTATCGCCTCCCTCGCGTACGTGAAGGCATTGACAGACGGTCAGGCGGACCTCGAGGCACCGATGGGCGCCGGCAGCACTCTGCAGCTCGGGCCCACCGCGCTGCTCATCGTTGACGGAGTTGAAGTCATCGTCATTAGCGTGGGCCAGCAGACGGTCGACCGCACTCCCCTTATCCTGCACGGGATCGATCCACTTCTGCGAAAGCTGGTGGCGATCAATCCTCCCAACATTTTCGGTTCTCGTTTCAAGGCACTGGCTGCCCGGATCATCACGACTGATCCGCCGGGTTGACCTCCGTGCAACTGCACCAGCTGCCCAGACGCGTACCCCTAGACCCATCTTTCCGCTTGACGTGTGGGTGCCCGTGAACTTCTACAAGGCAAGGTGCTCGGCAAGGTAGCCCACCATTCGCTCCAGCGCGTAGCGCCCACGCTGTCCCTCCAGGGAGTGGTCGAGTTCAGGCAGGACGAGCAGGTCGATTGCTCGCTCGGCCCGGATGAACGCGTCGACTAGTTTCATGGTCGCGCCGAATGGAGCGTTGACGTCCGATGTCCCGTGCATCAGCAGCAGATGTCCACGTAGCCGATCAACGAGGGGTAGGTTCGATGCCGACGCGTAGGCGAGCGCGTTGTCCCGCGGCAAGTTGAGATAGGGCTCGATCGCGGTACCGATGTGATCGATGCAGTCACCCACCGGGTATGCCGCGACTCCGACGTGGTAGGTCTCCGGCTCCAGGAGGAGGGCACGCACCGTGTTGTATCCCCCCCAGGAGCCGCCGGTGATTCCCACCCGGGTGCCGTCGAGGAATGAATGGCGGGCGAGCAGCTGACGGATGACGTTCGCGTGCTCGGCGACCTCGTACTGGCCAAACCGGCTAGACACCACATCCTGGAAGGCTTTGCCGCGACCAGGTGTCCCGGGACCGTCCACAACGCACGCGACAAAGCCGACGCTGGCGAGCAGCCGAGCGGTGCTCGGACCGTGGTAGCCGCTAGGGTTCATGATGCCCTGGGGTCCGGCGTAGATGTGTTCGACCAGCGGGTAGCTGCGAGATGGGTCAAAGTCGAACGGCTTGTAGAGGACCCCGTGCAGCAGGGTCGTCCCGTCCAAGGCGGTAGCGGTGAACTCCTCTGGCAGAAAATATCCGAGTTCGTCGAGCGCGGATACATCGGCGGTCGCGAGCGTCGTGATCCACTTGCCGTCGCTGTTCAGCAGATCGGTTCGAGGGGGGCGGTCGATGTGCGAATGGATGTCAACGATCACTCGGCCGCTCGGTGAGATCAACGGGAGGTGAATACCCGGAGATTCAGTGAGCTGGGCGAATCCAGATCCGTCCATGCCGACCCGGCACAGCTGCAGGTCGTACGGGCGTTGCGCGGCGGACCGGCCAAGCAAATACACCACGTCGTCGGCGAAGCCGCAAACCCGCTCGATTTCGAACTCTCCCTCAGTGAGCTGGCAGATCTGCCTCCCGTCGAGATCGTAGAGATAGGCGTGCCGCCAACCGTCGCGCTCCGACATCCATACCAGGTGCCCGTCAGGCGTCAGTGTGGCGCTGGCAAGAGCTGCGTCGAAGCGGATGCCGTACACGAAGGAGTCCTGTCGCTCGGCGACCACGAGTCGGCTGGCTCCGGTTCGTAGGTCCGCGGCGCGCAACTCGAGCACCTTGTTGATTCGGTCGCTGACCAGAAAGAGCAGCTCACTGGACGGGAGCCAGGCAACCGGCACGAGGAGAAATACATCATCACCGGGCCTACCTATGTCGACTGGCAGGACGTGGCCAGTGATGCTTACGAAGTTCAAGCTGCGGACAGCCTGACGGGCGCCGGTCTTCGCGTATGGCACCCATTCGACCTCCTCCAACGGCTTGAGCCAATGCAACACGGGAAGCCGGTCCACGTCTGTGTTGTCAGTGCGGATCGCCGCAAGAGTCTGCCCATTCGGCGCCCACAGGGCATCTTCGCTCGTCCAGCGGACATCGTCATTGCCGTCGTGGGTCAGGCGCTGATACCGGCCATCGAGAGCGGACCGCAACCACAGCTCATGGTCCCGCTCAGTGAGCAGAAACTGGCCGCTGGGATCCGGCACCTCGAGCACGGGAGTTCGCGGGCTAAGAAAGGTCTTGCGGATTTCCCGGGGCGTACTTCGCGTCCGCAAGGCCTGCTCGGCGAGGGGCAACTCTGTGACATCGTTCGTAGTCACGTTGACCGAAAACCACCGACCGCCTTGGTCGAACTCCACGGTCCGGTCCCCCTGCCCCAGGCGAAAGTCCGAGCAGGCTGGCGAGCCCCACGATGGTGGTGCGACGCCCAGGGATTCCAGGCTCTTGCGCACCCGCGCGAAATCGACGAGCACGTTCGTCGCTCCCGTACCCGGATCGACATCCAGGATTCGTGCAGCCTCCGGCGGTCCTACGAGAATGCAGAATGCCGACCCGTCGGCCTTCCAGCGTGGCAAGCACTCCCCCCCGCGGACGTGCTCGGCAAAGCGTTGAAAGGCGCGTAACCGGCGAGTGTCAACTGGCGTCATCTGATCTCGCTCTCATCGCAGATCCGTCGGCTCGGGAAGACGGACAGGTGCGCGTAGCGGGGGTGACCAGTGGCGTCAGCCGCCGAGAAAAACAGTTCGGGGGTCACGAAGCCATCTGGCGGTGGCGCGGCGTGCGCACCGAGTTGCCCGCTGCCCCAAGCTCGCCCGAAGAGGGCCGGGACCATTCGGGTCGGCGGCCGGGCAAGTTCACGCTCGCCCACCGCCACGACCTTCAGCGCGCCGCCGTTAGCGGCTACGTCGAGCCGGAACTGACTACAGGCATAGCGGCCGGTCAGCGGTGCGAGGTCGGGCGCGCTGAGCGGGGTCACCGGCAGCCAGGGGTCAGGTTTCGTCGCGCCGAACAGTTCGCCCGCTAGATCCGCGAACAGCTCGTGGCAGAGCGCGGAGTCTCCGGGAATGGTGTTGAAGACCAGAGCCAGGGCACCACCCATCTCGGGGAAGAGTGCCAGGTGAGATCCGGCGCCTAGATTGTGCCCCGAATGTCCCCGAAAGACGCGGTCGCCCCAACTGGCCGCGTACCAGCCGAGGGCCCATTGCTGGGCGAATGGAGATCCCGGGGTCACGTCAACCTGTGGAGCCTGCATGGCGGCCACCGACTCCTCGGACAGCAGCCGATTGCCCGTCCCAGCGATACCCCCGCCCAGGTGCAGCTCGGCAAAGCGAACAAGATCACCGGCGGTCATCGCCAGTGTGGAGCCGGTCGGCCCCAACGCGCGCCCAGCCACTCCCCACGCCCGGCATACCTCGGCTTCGGTCCCAGCGCGCACGTGCGGCACGCTGACCGGATGCAACAGCGTGTGCTCGGGCAGCGTCGCCGAGTGGATGAGCCCGGCCGGTTCCAGGAGATAGCGGCGTAGCGCCTCATCCCAGTCCGTCCCGCGGAGCACCTCGACCAGTCGACCGGCAATCACGTAGCCTGCGTTGCTGTACCCCCATTGCTCACCAGGAGCTGCCACGACGTTATCCGGCCCGAGCGTGGCCACATAGCGGGCCACGGAGCGCTCGCCACGGCCATGGTCGGAGTAGGCGCCGACATCAAGGCCGCTGGTGTGGCAAAGCAGCTGCCGCACCGTAATGCCATCCGGGATCCGGCAGCCAGGAAGGTACCGAAGCACAGGGTCATCCAGCCGCAGCATCCCCTCATCGACGAGTTGCAGCGCAAGGGTCGCGGTGAGCAGCTTCGTAGTGGATCCGATCAGGCAGAGGGTGTCCACAGTCATCGGCGTCGGACTTCGGACGTCCGCACGACCACTGGCAAGCTCATGGACCTCCCCGTCTGCCAGTACCGCCAGACCGACACCGACGAGGCGGTGGCGTTCCACCAGCTCGTCGAGGTAGTGATGAAGATCGCTTCGCCTAGTCAATCTCTCGGCCTCCGGTCGCCTTCGGACCTCGATCGTCCTTCATCCAGTAAACCCGCGCCTTGGCGGCCGCGACCAGTCGTGAGCGTGGTCTTCGGACACTTGGACGAACAGCGGGTCGCCGCTTTGGTCAGGTGCATCGCAACAACGGGGGCGAAAGGCGGGATGCTTGCACCATGACGGAGATGGCCGGGTGGGAACCCCGGAGACCGAGGACGATTCCACCCGGCTGCCCACGGCCCCATTGTGGGTAGCGAGCGCGCGGCCGACCAGCGCAATCCCGACCGTATCTGCGCCTGCTACCGCCTCCGGGATCGCAGCCGTGGGTCCCGCGGCCACCAGCGGCTCGCGACGATGATTCGGCTCCGCTATGCGGTAGCAGCCGAGATCGGAGCCGGGAGGCTCGCCCGGCAGCCCGTGATCGCGCCGGCTGATATCCGCTCGTGTGCGTCCACCCCGCCAATCCGGACGTCCGGTCCGTATTCAGCCAGGGAGTGAGTCCGTGACCAGCGCTGCCTACCAGAGGGTCACGACCGGGCGAGCCGATGTGGATGATGCGGCGCTGCGGCAGCTGGCGGTGAGCCGTTACGGGTTGGATGTGCAGCTCGTCGAAGCTCTGCCAGGCGAGGTCGACCGCAACGTGGCTCTGACGACTGCCGACGGCAGCCGCTTCGTATGTAAGATTTCACCTAGACACGCAACGGAAGCCGAACTTGGGCTGCAGAATGCGATCTTACGTCGATTTGCCGAGGCCCCCGACGGGCCGCGCGGGCCGAGACTCGTTTCGACGCTCGACGGCACCGAGCTGGCCGGAGTCGATCTAGCTAGCGGTGCACATTTCGCCCGACTGCTCACCTGGGTAGAGGGCCGAACCCTCAACAACTTGCCCTGGCACTCCCCCGGCCTTCTGCACGAGTGGGGGGTTCTCGCGGCTCACAGCATGAAAGCCCTCGAAGACTTTCGGCACCCGTTCGCGTTTCGCACCCACCAGTGGGACTTGAGAACAGCGGTCGGAGCAATCCGTGACAGCCTCCCATTCCTGTCCGAGGAGGCCGACCGGCAACTCATGGCCGCCATGGTGGAGCGGTTCGAAGTGACCGTGACCCCGGCGTTCGCTGGGCTTCCACAAAGCGTTGTCCACCACGATCTAAACGACTTCAACGTGATAGCCGATCAGGGCTCGGACGGACGGCTGCATGTCGTCGGCCTGCTCGACGTCGGAGACGCTATGAAGACGATTCGGGTCGCCGAACTCGCCATAGCCATCAGCTACGCGATGCTCCGCAAGGAGGATCCGCTCGCGGCAGCCGCGGAACTAGTTCGGGGCTACTCCACGGTCATGAGCCTAATAGCCGAAGAGCTGGCGGTCCTGTTCCCGTTGGCGGCGGTTCGGTTGTGCCTGAACGCCGCGACCTGGGCCCGACGGGCAGCCAGCGAAACTGACAGAGAGTACGCCTGGGATCGAATGCGCTACACGATTCCCTGCCTCCGCCGGCTGGACGCGGTCGGCTTCACTCATGCCGCCGCGGTGCTGCGGGCTGCGGCGGGGCGGCAACCCGAACCTCGATCTTTCGCGCTTGCGCGCGGGCTTGCGGGCCTTTCCGGCCTCCGTCGGGCGGTGAACGAGCCGACGGTCGACGTGCTTGATCTGTCCCCGGGCTCGTCCATGTTCGATGACGGGTTCGCCTGGGAGCAGCTGCCCCGGGGACTGATCGAGCACGGTTCGATACTGCACCCCTTCACCGGACGTCGGTTGACTGGCAGCCGTGAACCGCGGACCGTCCTCGTCGGAACAGCGCTACTCGTCGAGCAAGGCACCCGCGTCCATGCCCCGCTCGACGCCGAAGTGGAGGGGTTGCAGGGTGACAGCCTCGTGCTGTGCCATGAGCAGGGCACGGGGACCGCGTTCTGGTCGTGCTGGCGTGGGCTCCGCGAACCGCCTGTCACCGGCAGGATCCGAGCTGGCAGCTTGCTCGGTCTAGTCAACAAGCAGGCGGGGCTGCCCACGTATGTCCACGTTCAGGTCTGGCCGGACCGACCCGAGAGGGACGCGCCGGTGCTCGTCCGTCCCTCCGAACGCGAGGTGTGGCTCGCCCGCAGTCCCGATCCGCGGATACTGCTAGTGGGCCCCGAACCAGCCGGTGCCCGACCGGTGACGCCGAACCCGGTAGACATACTCGCGGCGCGAACGCGGCGATTCGCCCCGTCCCAGCGTTCGTACTACGAGAGCCCGATGACTCTGGTTCGAGCGAGCGGAGTCTGGTTCACCGACGTCCTGGGATATTCCTACCTGGACTGCGTGAACAACGTAGCCCATGTCGGGCACGGCCACCCCCGCGTAGTCGAAGCAGGCCGCAGGCAGCTGCAGCGGCTCAACACGAACAGCAGATTCGTCTACCCAGGGCTCTCGGATTACGCCGATCGACTCGTGGCTCTGCTACCACCAACGCTGGAAGTCGTCTTCTTCGTCTGCACCGGCAGCGAGGCCAACGACCTTGCCCTGCGTGTCGCCCGGACGGTGACCGGACGGAAAGACATCGTGGTGATCGACGGCGCCTACCATGGCAACACGACGGCCGTCACCGCGGTGAGTCCCAACCGGTACAAGAGTGTAGGTGCGGCCGCCCCAAACGAGACTCACGAGGTGCCGCAACCGAACCGATATCGGGGTCCCTACGGCTATTCGCATCCAGATGCGGGCCATCGCTACGCGGCTGACGCTGCCCGCGTGGTTGCGTTGGCAGTCGCTCGGGGGCAGCAGCCGGCCGCGGTCATCGCCGAGTCCCTGATGGGAACTGCCGGGCAGATCGTCCATCCGCCCGGCTACCTCGGCGGCCTGTTCGACGCGGTTCGCGCCGCCGGTGGGCTGTGCATCAGCGACGAAGTCCAGGTCGGTTTCGGCCGGATGGGCGACGCATTCTGGGGGTTCGAGCATTATGGAGTTGTTCCCGATATCGTGACTATGGGCAAACCGATGGGCAATGGATTCCCGCTGGCCGCTGTCGTGACCACGCGCGCCATTGCCGACGCGTTCGACAACGGGATGAAGTATTTCAATACTTTCGGTGGAAATCCAGTCGCCTGCGCCGTTGGCAGCGCGGTCCTAGACGTGATTAGGGAAGAAGGACTGCAGGAAAAGGCGCGCGACGTCGGCGGCTACCTTCGCGATCGGCTCCGAGCATTGGCGGATCGACACGAGCTGATCGGCGATGTTCGGGGACGCGGCCTGTACCTGGGGGTGGAGCTGGTCCGGGACCGTAGCACCAAGCAACCCGCCAGCCGCGAGGCATTCCTGGTCAGCGAACTGCTCAAGGAGGAGGGCGTGATCGTCTACCCGAATGGTGACCACGACAATGTGCTCAAGCTAAAACCACCTATGGTGTTCAGTCGAACGGACGCCGACATTCTCGTGGACGCTCTCGACGACATCCTGGGACGCAGCTGGTGAACGCCCAGGTCCCCGTTCGGCGCCGATCGGCCAGGCGAAGCTGGGAGGTCTTCCGGGGCCCCAGGTGTGCTGGTCGAAAGATCGTCACTGGTTGCTTGGCAGCAACTTGGCGAAAACGGGTGTCTTCCTGACCGGGTCATCGAACCCGGAAAGGGCTGCCATGTAGGTCATGCATTTGCAATCGCGATCACAGACATGATCGCAAAGGCAGCTAAGCCGCATCCTGCTCCCCTGCCAGGTCCAACCTTCGCCGCCAAGGCGTCGCGCTCGTGGCCGGTCATCCTGCATCCACTTCCCGCGCGGATGGGACATCATGACGTAACTACTCAGCCGCCCGCTCAGGCGATGGCGGGGATCCAGGGCCCACTGTCGTGGAGCATGCGTAGGACGGCCAGAGCTGGTTGGCCTTGTTTGCGGGCGGTGTCGAGGTAGGAGCGCAGCCGGCAGAAGGCTTTCG
>DATLTS010000054.1 GCA_035533475.1 Mycobacteriales bacterium
CAATCACGAAGGCCCGGCACCATGCCGAGCCGCGTGATCAGAATCCGCCTGGGTTATGCGCAGCGTCCGGTCGCCACCACCGCCCTCACCAGCGGCAACAGCCCGGCGCTACGCATAACCCAGCGCTGTTCATAAGGCGGCATCGCGTCGCCCTTGCTGGCCAACATCGCGCTGTCGGTCCTCGACGATCATTTCGCCGAGGCCTGGCAGACGATGTGTGCCACCACCTACCAACGCACCCGACGCCGCCAGAAAGGGCTGCCGAACTACCGGCTCGTCCGCTACGCGGACGACTTCGTCGTGCTGGTTCACGGCTCCAAGGCGGACACCGAGTCGCTGCGGGAGGAGGTGGCGACGGTCCTCGCTCCGATGGGCCTGCGCCTGTCGGAGGAGAAGACCGCGGTCAGCCACATCGACGAGGGCTTCGACTTCTTGGGCTTCCGCATCCAGCGGCGGTTCAAGCGAGGCACCGCCAAGCGCGTGGTCTACACCTACCCGTCGAAGAAGGCCCTCGCGGCCATCATCGGACGGGTCCGCGCGTTGACGCGACGGACATCTCATCCGTCGCTCGCGGCCTTGCTGCGCCAGCTCAACCCGGCGCTGCTCGGCTGGTGCACCTACTTCAAACATGGCGTCTCCAAAGCAACCTTCGGCTACCTCGACGAGTACGCGTGGCGTCGAGTCACCCGCTGGCTGCGCAAGAGATACCGAAAGACGAAGTGGGCCGTCGTTCTTCGCCGGTTCTTTCAGAACTGGCGGCCGACGGAAGACGGGGTCACCCTGTTCAAGCCCCAAACGGTGACGGTCAGCCGCTACCGCTACCGGGCCAACAACATCCCCACACCATGGGCGACGACCGCAACGTGAACGACACCTACTGGTTCGACTCCGTGGAGAGCCCGGTGCGTGGAGACGCGCACGCCGGGTTCGGCGGGCGGGTAGGGGAAACGCGCCGTTCCTTGGAACGGTGGCGCGCCCCTGCCCGACCCGACTCATCGACGCACAGCACGACCGCCTTTTCTGGGGGATTGAGGTAAAGGCCGACGACGTCACGGACCTTCGCCTCCAGCTCAGGGTCGGTGGAGAACTTGAATGTCTCGCGCTTCCACGGCTTCACGCAGTACCTGCGCCAGGCCCGCGCCACGGTCGCGTCCCCGATCTTCAGTTCCGCCGCGAGCAGCCGCGTGGACCAGTGCGTCACCCCGAGCCGTTCCGGTGGCGGCACCAGGGTCGCGGCGATGATCACCGAGTCATCGACGGTCTTGGGTCGGCCTGAGCGCTCCGCATCACCCAGACCCGCCAAACCGTCGGTGACATAGCGCTCGCGCCACTGGATCACCGTCGGACGCGACACCCCGAGGGTGGCTGAGATCGCCGAGGTCCCCAAGCCATCCCCGGCAGCCAGCACGATCTTGGCTCGCGTCACCAGCCCCGCCCTGATCGAGGTCGACCGCGACCAGCTTTGCAACGTGGCCCGGTCCTCGGCAGAGATCTGCACACCAAAAGTCAACAGCGCCATGCCACAGCGTGACGCGAACCCAACCCTATGTAAAGGAATTAATGACGCGCGACACTAGTCCGCGACAGCCCGCCGTGCGCGCGGGCCGGAGGCGAGGAGCGGCCGCTATGGTCGACGACTACCTCGCAGGCGGACTGTCGGTTCTCCTGCAGGGTCTGCAATCGGTGGCCCAGGACTGTCCCCGGCTGGCGTCCGGCGTCCTCGGCCTGGTCCGCCAGGCCGAGGACGGGCCGGTGACGGCGCTACCCGGCGTGACCGTCCAGGCGGTCAACCTGACCGATCAGGCCTGCTGGCATGCGCTCGATGGCGGTGATGCCCGCACCTTCTGCGAAACGGCGGCCGTGGCCAGCCGGCTCCACGAGTTCGCCGTCGCAGCCAGGTTCGTCCCGAACCGGCGATGGCATGCCTGACGTGGCGCCGGGCGCGCTGCCGGTCCGCAAACCCCGGGCGCGGCGGACCGACACTGAACCGTTCTTCCAGCCTGCCCGTCGGTCACCGGGCCACGGTCGCGATGGGACTCCGGCGATGAAGATAAGACGCTGGCCGTACCGGACCATCGACGTCGCCGGTGACGAGACAGTGCTCTTTCAGTAGGGTGGGCGGCTGGCGCGGTCGAGGATCGTCCCGAAGACACTCGGGTCGTGGGGGCGGGGGAGGCAGAGCCATTCGACGGTGCCGGTCGGGGCGACCAGACAGGTGTTCTCGCAATCAGAGAGAAAGGCGTAGTCGGCGATCGGCGGGAAGATGGCGTCCAACTCCCCCTGGCTCGGCGCGCCGAGCGCGCCGGTCGTCCCGTCCTGCATCCCGGCAGCGGGCCCGACGGCAGGTGGCCGTAAGGCCACGAGCTTGCCAGCGGGGGCCGAGAGGTGGGGACCGCCCACGCGGTAGGCGTCGCTGACATCTCCTTGTGGCATTGAACCTCCTGGAGCTCGATCACAGGAGGAACCATCAGCCACGGCGGCGCTTTGACCGATTCTCCGGTCCCGGCCGGATACATGGCCGAACGGCCCGAGGGGCCGCCTGCCCATGCTAGCGGGGCAGGTGAACATCAGGTCAACCGTCGCTCCCCCGAGGACCGTTCCACGTCGGCGGGGTGGGTGGCTGAACTCGGGGAGCAGCGACAATCCCGTCCTCCTCCTGCTGGGCCATGTATGGTGACAACGGCGATGGATCCCGCCAGGCCGGCGCAACCCGGCCGAAGCGCCCTGGTGGCTGATGGCTCCTGTTCCAGCAAGTCGGGACAAGGAGCATGGTCATGGTCACGGGAGAAGAGGAGAAGGTCTCCGAGGCACAGATTGCTGTGCACTGGCGGGAGGAGGAGCTCTATCCCCCGCCCGCGGCGTTCGTTGGGCAGGCCAACGCGTCGGACCCGGCCATCCGCGCCCGGTTCCGCGAGGAGCGCTTCCCTGAGTGCTTCAAGGATTACGCGGATCTGCTCACATGGGACGCGTACTGGCACACGACGCTCGACACGTCGAACCCGCCGTTTTGGAAGTGGTTCGTCGGCGGCCGGCTGAACGCCTGCTACAACTGTGTCGATCGCCATCTCGAGATGAGGGCCAATCAGGCAGCCTTCATATGGGTTCCCGAGCCGGAGGCTGATACCACCGAGGCGATCACGTACCGGGAGCTCTACGAGCGGGTGAACGAGTTCGCTGTGCTGCTCCGCGACTTCGGGGGAGTCCAGGCCGGCGAACGGGTGTCCTTCCACCTCCCGATGGTCCCCGAGCTCCCGGTCTCGATGCTCGCCTGCGCCCGCCTAGGGGTCATCCACAGCCAGGTGTTCGGCGGCTTCAGCGGCGCCGCCTGCGGCGGGCGCATCGCCGACTCGCAGAGCCGCATCCTCGTCACCATAGACGGCTACTACCGCAACGGCGAGCTGGTCGACCACAAAGTGAAGGCCGACGAGGCGGTGGAGCGGGCCCGCGAAGAGGGAATCGAGGTCGAAAAGGTGCTCGTGTGGCGCCGGCACCCCGGCCAGTACGCCTCAAAGAGCCCGATGGTCCCGGGCCGGGACTTCTTCGTCGACGAGGTGATGCCCGACTACCGGGGAAAGCTGGTCGACCCGGTGTCGATGCCGGCCGAGGCGCCGCTGTTCATCATGTACTCGAGCGGCACGACGGGACGGCCCAAGGGCTGCCAGCACTCGACGGGCGGCTACCTCGCCTACGTCGCAGGGACGTCGAAGTACTACCAGGACATCCACCCCGAGGACACCTACTGGTGCGCCGCCGACATCGGCTGGATCACGGGACACTCCTACATCGTCTACGGTCCGCTAGCACTCGGGACGACCAGCGTGATGTACGAGGGGGTGCCGACCTACCCCGATGCGGGCCGCCCGTGGAGGATCGCCGAGCGGCTCGGGGTGAATATCTTCCACACCGCGCCCACGACCATCCGCATGCTGCGCAAGCTGGGGCCCGACGAGCCGGCGAAGTACGGCTACCACTTCAAGCACATGACCACGGTGGGCGAGCCGATCGAACCCGACGTCTGGCGCTGGTACCACGACGTGGTGGGCAAGGGGGAGGCGGTCGTCGTCGACACCTGGTGGCAGACCGAGAACGGCGGGTTCTTGGGCAGCACCCTGCCCGCCCTGGAGCCGATGAAGCCCGGCAGTTGCGGCCCGGGAGTCCTCGGGATCTACCCGGTGATCTACGACGAGGACGGCAACGAGGTCGAGGCCGGCAGCGGAAGAGCCGGCAACATCTGCATCCGCAACCCGTGGCCCGGCATCTTCCAGACGATCTGGGGAGATCCCGAACGGCTCGTCTCGACCTACTACGAGAAGTACTGCCGGGACACGAACAGCAAGGACTGGCACGACTGGCCGTACTTCGCCAACGACGGCGCCATGCAGGCCGCCGACGGGTACTTCCGGATACTCGGCCGGGTCGACGACGTGATCAACGTGGCTGGGCACCGACTGGGCACCAAAGAACTCGAGTCGGCTGCCGTCATGGTGGAGGAGATCGCGGAGGCCGCCGCGGTCCCCGTGGTGGACGAGATGCGCGGCCGTGCCGTCGAGATGTACGTAGCTCTCAAGCCGGGCGTCAGCCCGAGCAAAGAGGTCGAGGACAAAGTAGCGCGGATGATCGAGACCGAGATCGGCAAGATCGCCCGTCCGAAGAATGTCTGGATAGTTCCGGACATGCCCAAGACCCGGTCGGGAAAGATCATGCGCCGTGTGGTTGCCGGGATCTCCAACTTCACCGACGTCGGGGACGTCACGACTTTGGCGAACCCAGAGGTCGTGGACGAGATCCGCGTGCACGTGCAGAGCGCAAAGACGGCTCGCGGCGAGGTTCCCAAAGAGCTCTCGGGCGAGGAAGCCAAGGAGATAGAGACGTTCGGTCAGGCCGAGTAACGGGCGACCGTCGCACGTCCCGACGACAGTCGCTTCACCCCATTGAAGTCGGCCTCAAGGTCCATTGAAGTGAAACCGCAGAACCGCAGTGATTGACAAAGGAATGTGACCAACAAAGAAAGAGGAGGGAAAGAATCATGTCCGCACGAGAAAATTGGTGCGATCCGGGCCATTGGGCGGTGTTCGCCTTTGCGACCACGTCGTTCATGCTCGGGTTCGTCAACTCGAACTTCATCGGTCCGACCGCCGTCGAGATCGTCTTGCCGGTGGCGCTGATCTTCGGCGGGCTCGTACAGCTCATAGTCGCCATCCTCGAGGTGGTACGCGGCAACACGTTCGGTGCCTGCGTGTTCGGAACCTACGGGCCCTTTTGGATCATCTACGGCCTGTACGTCCCGTTCTTCGCGAGCAAGGTGAGTCCTGGGAGTGCCGGGACGGCAGTGGCGCTCTTCTTGGCCATGTTCGCCGTGCTGACCTTCTTCTTCGTCGTGGCGTCGTTCCGTACGGACTGGGTGCTCGTCGCGGTCTTCATCCTCATCGACGTGGCCCTCATTCTGCTCGCTATCGGTGCGGGGTCGGCCAATAGCACCCTGACGCATGTGGGTGGCTATGTGACGATCGCCTTCGCAGTCATCGCCTGGTACCACGCCTTTGCAGGGTTGGTTACTGGGACCTTCGGTAGGAGGCCAAAGCTGCTCCCGGTCGGCTACATCGGCCCGCTCCACCTCGAAACGGGAAACGGGTAGGACCGACTGACGATTCCATGGCGGGTTCCCGGTCGTTGCAAGGGTCCGGATGATGGCCGTTTCAACCGAGCCAACGACCGGGAACCCGGCCTCCCTACGAGGCCACCCCCGGCCGCCTCGACGTCGCCGTCCACGTCGATCCGGTCCCGGCCAACATCGCCGCCGAGCGGCTGCGGCGCCAGCTGGCCCGGCGCCGACAGCGATGAGCAGGACTCGCCGTCGAGGGCGTAGGGTGCGCAGCCGCCGGGCCATGCTCACCCGCCTACGATCGAGGCCAGGATCGACACCAGCAGCGGGGCCAAGATGGCCTGTGGGGTGCCAGAACTGCGCCGCGGGGCCTCACCGTGGGGTCAGGCGGCCCGTTCGTATTCGTTGAGCAGACCGCCGAGGACCGGGCGGCGATGGATTCGTTCGGTCGTGAGGTCCGCGATCGGGTGGTCCGGGCGGGGCGGGTGCAAGTCACGGCCGCGGTGGGGACGTCGCCCGTTGTAGTACCGGACGTACTCGGCGAGTACGGTCCGCAGATGTCGCTCACCGAAGATCAGCAGCCGGTCGGTGACCTCGGTGCGGACGGTGAGCACGAACCGTTCCGCGAAGGCGTTCGCCCGGGGACATCGCGGTGGGATCTTGACCGCTCCGATGCCAACATCGGCCAGGACCGCGTCGAACGCGGCGGTGAACTGCCCGGCCCGATCACGAACCAGGAACCGGAACCGGGAGCTGTGATCTTCCCAGTCCATGACCAGGTTGCGGATCTGCTGGGTGGTCCAGTTGCCGTCCGGCTTGGCGGTGACGCCGAGGATGTGGACGTAGCGACTTTCGACCTCGATCGCGAAGAAGCAGTACAGCCGGCGCAGAGTGACCGCGCAGTCCACGTGGAAGAAGTCCACCGCGAGCATGCCGGACGCCTGCGCGCGCAGGAACTCCCGCCACGTCGTGTCCGTGGCCCGCTTCGGTGCTGGCGGGATCCGGGCGGCCTTGAGGACCCTGCGGATCGTCGAGGCGCTGACCTGGTAGCCGAGCTTGCGCAACTCGCCCTGGATCCGCTGATACCCCCACGTCTTGTTCTCGGCGGCCAGTCGGGTGATCAGGGCGCTGAGCGCGGCGCTGACCGGCGGCCTGCCCGTCCGGTTGGGGTAGGTCCACTTCCGCCTCACCAGCCGCCGGTGCCAGCGAAGCACCGTCTCCGGGGTGACCAGCCGATGCGCCCACAGCGTCCTGGGGAGCCGCCTGATCAACGCGGCCAACAGCGCCCGGTCGGCCCAGTCCAAGCGCGGCGCGGGCCGGGTCCGACGCAGGACAGCTACCTCATGGCGCAGCACCAGCAGCTCGACGTCCTTCGACGCCGACGAACGACCCAGCAAGACCAGCCAGCCGCACAAACGATTGAAGATCAGGTAGAGCAGACGGAAACCCACAACTGATCATGTTGCCGCACGCCGGCCGCTCTATCACCTCAGGTCACAGCCCCGTCAGACTTCTGGCACCCCACAGGCTCGTTCAGCCAAACCTCTTCGATCTGCGGATCGTCGAGGTAGGGCTGCAGCGGGCCATAGCCGACGACGGCGTCGTAGACGTTCCGGGCCACCTGTCGGGTATCGGCGAGCGGGGGGAGCGCACCGGCCAACGCCCGCTCGTCATAGTCGGTGACGATCTCGGTGATCACGTGCTCAAGGTGCACCCGACTCAAGATCAGAAGCCAGTCCAGACCATCGGGTGGGATGGTCCCGACGAACAGCTCGGCGTCGGCGCCCTCGCGCGAACGTAGCGTGAGCGCAGGATCAGCAGCGAATGACCTCGTCGAACAGCTGGGTGAACCTCGTGTCGCGGTCGCGGAGCTCGACATATCCGGGGGGCACGGTCGACGTCCCGGGCAGCGCGGCCATCCCAACAGCATCCGTAGCGGCGCCGGGCCCCGCAAACGGTGTTGTGCCCGAGGCGCCGGTCCGCCTCAGGCCCGCGGCCACGGGTAGTCGTCTTCGGGTGTTTGGGGGCGCCGCAACTCGACGAGCCGCTCCTCGATGTAGGCACCGAGAGTCCCGTCACCAGCCGTCGCCCGCAATTCCCACAGCAAACCGACCCGATGCTGCTGATCAGCGCGTAAACCGTTGAGCGCGCCCACGTGCTCGTCAACGACAACGCTCAGATCGTTGATCGCGGCGAGCTCACGGTCAAGCTCCCCCATCAACGAGGCCAGACCCGCGGCCAAAGGTCCCCGCGGAGCGGTGGCAGACGAGTCGCTCGCCGTGCCCGCACCCTCGACGAGCTGGCTCACCGGGACACCAGTGCCCGCGGACCCGCGCCGAGTACTCGTCGCCGTGCGACCCTGGGCCCGCCCTCGGCCCGGCGAACCCGCACCGCCAGCACGCTTGACCGGCGGGCGACCCGAGTTGGCGCCAGCAGGCGCCCGGATCGGGTACTTCACACCCGGGCCGCGGCGTTCCACACTCCCGGAAGCCATCAGCGCCTTCGCGGCCGCCTCGATCCGGGTGGCATCCACCCCCCGACCGTCGCTGAACGCCTCCCGGGCACCGCCCTGCCTCACAATCTCCGTCCAGTCCAGCCGGGTCCGCCCCGCCGCCCCGGCGACCTTCTTCACCGCCCGATACAACACCGCCTGATCCCGCCGCGCGGGCACAACCTCCGTCTCACCCGACACAACTACCTCCGTCAGCCACCGCGAACACTGTCGCGGCGACGATTCTCGCCGTTCGCTGGCCAGGCGGCAAATGTTGCCGCTGCGCACCTGGCTCGACCAGTCCGTCGACACCGTCATCGACGAGCTGTCCCTGCTGGGTCTCGTTGTGTCCCACGAACCTGTGGATCAGGGTGCGCGGTCCGTGTCCGACCAGTGAGGAGCTCACGGAGATCACGTCGCTGCGGGCGGAGAACCCGGGATCTGAAGGACGCGAACGAGGATCCTGCAGGCAACGTCGATTTTCGGGAAGCTGCTCCCGTTGCGACCGGCAGGCCCCGGGGAGGACCAGCCGACCCGCGACCTTTGCCAGCGCTTCCCCGACCAGCCGCGTCTTGCCCACCCCGACCTCGCTCGATCACGATCACTTGGGTGGGCTCGTCAGGGCGGCAACCACGGCGTCCAGCTCGGATTGGCGACCGACGAGTCTCGGACTGGCCACGCGGCGGATCGGACCGCCCGCGACCGGTGCCCAGACGTTCATTGCCGACTGCAGATCGAGGTCACCTCCCTCGACTCTCCGGCGGTCGACCCCATGGCATACCAGTCGACGTGACCAGCCGGAACGACACCCGGCAGCCAATCGTCGGGCGACCAGCCTGCCCCCTCACCCGGTGGCGCTACGGCGCCAATGTGGGGCTGGGCAACGGCACTGGGAACGGCGAACGGGACGGGGACGGGGAGGCGGACGGCGAGGGGGAGGCGGACGCAGCCGGCTGAGTCGGGGACGGGGAGCCGCGACCGCCGCCGGTAGGAGCAGGCGCGGCACTCGGCCGCGTGGCGCGGCGCGGATCTGCCGTTCGACGCGGGTGGGCGCTGGGTGCCGGGGCCAGCGTAGCCGGCGGCCCGGCGAGCCTGACCGGGGGGAAGTTGCCGACCAGCGCCGCGAACATGGCCGGGTCGTCGTCGAGGCCGAGCGCCCAGATGCCCACACCGGCCAAATGATCGGTGTCAGCAAGTTCGGCTTTCATCCCCACCGAGGTCGGATCTTCAAAGTAGGCCTCCGACCAACCGGCCCGGCTGTGGCTGGCGGTCCACGGCACCTGCGCCTGGGGATCCCAGTAGGTGAGGGCGCCCGGACCGGGCAGCGCCGCGTCCGGGACCGGGGTCGGCACGCCCGTCGCCGTGGCCTGCGGGGCACCGGAAACGGTGGACCAACGTTCGCCGTAGAACGGGATCCCGAGGATGGTCTTCGCCGGGGCGATCCGGGCGAACGCGGCGGCCACCGCGGCATCCGCCGGCAGCGGCGCCACCGGGCCGGCCCGGGACGCCGAATTCATGTCATAAGCCATGACGAAGATCGCATCGACCGCACCGGCCAGGCCAGGCACGTCAAAAAAACCGGTCGGGTTGGCCGCGGAGTCGGCGTAGACGTCGACCGAAACCTGCCAATGCCGATCCGCCGAGTGCAGCCCGCTCGCCACCGCGCGGACGAAACGCAGGTAGCCAGCCCGGCCGGCGCCACCGACACCCTCGATGTCCAGATTGACCCCGTCCAGGCGCTCCTGGCGCAGCAGTCGGACCACCTCAGCGACCAGCCGGGCCGGCGCTGAGGCACTGGTCAGCAACGCCGAGATGGTGCCCGGGTCGAAAGCGGCGACCGTGAGCACGACCCGATCGTCGCTGGCATGGGCGGCGTTGACCAGGTCGGCCAGATCCTGGCTGCCGAATCCGGACCAGCCCGGACCGGCCCGGACCACCGCGCCGGACCCCGTCAGGTCCAACCCGAAATAGGCGACCGTGGTCAACGAAGCGACCGGGAACGCGGCCGCCTGCGACAGCGTCCAGTACGGAGCGAAACCGAACACCTCACGCGGGGCCAGCGGTCGCCCCAACGCCACCACCGGCGGCGCCGGCCGGGGCGGCCGCCGAGCCCGACCCAACGGTTCAACCCCAAGCGCGAACAACCGGGCCAACCCGACCAGCGGCCGGTCAGCCAAACTCGGGTCGCCGGCCGCCACAGCGGGCGCAGCAGTCACGCGCTGGTGCGGTCGGGCGGGCAGCACGACAAAACCGACCAACCCGACCGTGACCGCGCCCGCCACACCGGACGCCGTAACAACCAGCCCCCACCGCCGCCGTACACCCGTCACACACCCGGGAAACCTCACGGCCCGGGGCCACGCCACCGCCACGCGCACGATCAGCCCGCCACCCAGGCGACAACCGGCCGCCCGGTGCTCACACACAGCGACAGCCCGGGTGACCCAGCTGACGTCTCGGCGCCTCATCCTGGCCTTCATTCACCATCGGTTCGAGCGGCCCCCACTTCCCCACCACGAACAACGCTGCACGACGCGGGTAGTAACGCCCCGCCCAACGGTGAGATCCATCGCTGAACCTCCGACACCGTCAGACTCTCGTTCCCCCCGGCCCGGTAAGGGCGGTCGACCAGCTCCCCCGGCAGCGTTCACACCCACCCTCTCGGCGACCGAATAGCCCGCGACCACTGGCCGACTCGCGCAACGGAGATGGGACTTTTCACAACGGA
This sequence comes from Mycobacteriales bacterium, assembly GCA_035533475.1. Taxonomy (NCBI): domain Bacteria; kingdom Bacillati; phylum Actinomycetota; class Actinomycetes; order Mycobacteriales; species Mycobacteriales bacterium. The sequence continues at coordinate 10,822 of DATLTS010000054.1, forward strand.
GGGGGGACAGTGCGCGATCTTCGTCGGGGGGTCTATCAGGGGGTCTATCAACGTCGGACATCCCCCATCACCCCCCATCAGCCGCCAAGATCAGCATTGCGTTTGCCCAGGTCACGGGCTGTTTCGCCTGTTCACAGCCTCGGTCGAGGAACCCCCGACATGGGGGTTCAAGTCCCCCCTCCGACACTTACCCTCGGTTGTATCGTCCCAGGTCAGGGGCATGTTGCCGTTGTAATTCCGCGGGTTTCGGGCCGTTCTGGTCACAGACTGGTCACAGAAGCTCCCATGATCTTGCTCGTGTGCGACTTGTTCCTCGTTGCTGACGGCGCAACGACTCTGCTCCAGCGGAGCCGGAAGCACACCGGCACCCGCTCGTGCGTGGGACGGTGTCAGCGGTAGTTCGCTGACCGCGGCCGACGCAACAGCCGATCAAGTATTTCGCAGACCGGTCGTCCCTGGCAGGCATGTCGCGATGAGAGGAATCTCCACCGTGCCGATGTCGGACGCACGGAGCCTGTCCGCCCCGAGCGGACCGGACTGAGATCGCGGAGAATGGCAATCATGTGCAAGTCGATCGAGTCTTGGTAGGCGAAGGATGACAGCGGACGACATCCGCACGGACGCGGTACGCGGACTGGCTACGGTCGCCCTACTGAAGGCCAACTTCGACTCCGGACGCGACCACATCTCAATGTTCGAGCCGTTCGTCATTGACACGCTTGCGACGATGGACCTCGATGGCGCCAGCGTCGAAGACGTCCAGCGAGCTCTGCGACATCGTCACAGACTGTCTCTTCCGCTGAACACGCTCAAGACCTTGCTAGGGCGAGCGAAGGATCGTAGATTGCTGCGCCGCGACGGAGGGCGCTACTTCCGCACCGCCGGGACGCCGACAACCAGCGACTTGCTCGAGCGATGCGCGACGATCGAGGAGCGGCAGCGTCGCTTGGCGGAGGCGCTGATCGACAAGGCGCGGCAACTTGGGTTGGGGGTCGCCAGCGTCGAGGACGCCCTCGCAATGATCCTTTCGTTCTTGGAGAGGTTCCACGTGGCGCTTGCGCTCGATGCGCAATCACGGTTGCGGCCGGTCATGGGCGACGACTTGGATTCGACGGGGCCGCTCGACGCGCAATCGTCCATAACAGCGCGATTCATCTACGATGAGTTGGTCGCCGCGTCTCCGCTGAGCGAGATCATCGAGGAGATGCTGGAAGGTTTCGTGCTGCAGAACGCTCTTCTTCTCAAGGACATCTCCCTAGCTGGGCGGCGGTTCCAAGGCCTGCACGTGTTTTTCGACAGCCGGCTCTTATTCCGCGCTCTCGGCCACAATGGCCCAGCGGCAGAGCGCGCAACGCTTGAGCTCATAGCCCTATTGAGGGATACCGGCGCAATTCTGAACCTGTTCACGACGACTGTGCGCGAAATGCGAGCCATCCTCAGTGTCTACGAAGACAAACTTGCAACCGCCAAAGGCCGTGCTGAGCTGTATGCAACCCCGATGACCCGACACTTCTTGACCACTGGGCAATCACCAAGCGATATTCGCGTGCAGGCGTCTCTCATCGAGCGCCGGCTCGCGAGCCTCGGATTCAACGTGCGCGACCTACCGGCTCACGAGGCCCGCTTTACTCTCGACGAGGCGAAGCTTGCCAAGAGCCTGGCCGGATCCTCGGGTAACGATCATTCACAGCGAGTGATCCACGACGTGGACTGCGTTGCGGGCGTGCTTACATGGCGGCGCGGGATGGTCTCGGAGTCCTGGGACACGGCCCGCGCCGTGTTCGTGACGACAAGTGGGGAGACGATCGACAGCGTTGCCCAGTGGTACCAGGATGAAGGCGGGCAAGGACTACCACCGATTGTTCACCACTTGTACCTTTCAAACCTGGCATGGTTGAAGAAACCGGCATCGGCCGCGAAGCTCAAGGTGAACGAGCTCATCGCAGTGTGCGTCGCAGCGCTCAGGCCGTCGAAGCCAGCATGGAAGGCCTTCGTAGCGCATCTCCGGAAGCTTGAAGCGTCAGGAATCCTGGTCTCAGATGAGGTGACGGCTATCCTGGCCAGCGGTTTAACGGATCGTATCCTCGTGGACGCGGAGGTTGACGAGGATAGTGACGCGGACTCGCTCAACGAAGTCGTCGAGCGAGTCAAGGAGACCTACCGGCAAGAGGCGACCGTCGAGGTCAACGCTGCAAAACAAGCTGCATTGGAACATCAAGCTGAGGCAGCACGACTGAGGACACAGCTGCGAAGTCGCGCGCATTCGGTGGCCAGAGTCGTCAGTTGGTCGCTTGCGCTCGTACTCGGGGCCAGCTTTATCGCAGGAACCGTCCTGTCCGTCGTGAGCGGCGCGACGTCATCGTCGCCGGATCTGTGGGCGATCCTTCTCGCGGCTGTACCCCTTGCGATCGCTGCTCTGCTAGGCGTCTTATGGGGCTTCAACTTGAAGTCCTGGAGGGTAACACTCGAACTGCGACTAAGCGACGTGATCGCTTCGTGGCTGCAGACCACCCCCCAGTGAACGCGATGTCGATTGGCGAATCCCTATGCGGAGGAGCCGTTCCAGCCCGCTGCCCTAGGAATCGAGGATAAGGCTCGCCACCTTCTCGGCGGCGTCGCTTTGCATGGCGGGGCTGACGTGTGAGTACAGGTCGAGTGTGATCGACACGTTTGAGTGGCCGAGTCTCTCCTGGACGACCTTCGGGTGCACCCCGGCCTCAAGGGCGAGTGTTGCCCACGTGTGACGAAGATCGTGGTTGTGCCGACGTCGGCACAAGCACGATTATGCCGACCTGCGCGTTATGCCGACCTGCGCGTGAACGCCCTTGTGTGGTGGGGTGATCCGGCTGTTCAGGTCGGCATAATCAGAGCGTCTCCAGGAAGGCGATCAGGGTGTCAGGGGGTCGGTATCGGCCCTGTCGTGAGCCGGTCGGTCGGGTGCGGTCTATCGCCTTCTGTTTGAGGGTCATGTCTGCGTGTAGGTAGATGTTGGTGGTGCCGATCTGCTCGTGGCCGAGCCAGAGGGCGATCACGGTGATGTCGTTGCCGGCTTGAAGCAGGCGCATCGCCGCTGTGTGGCGCAGCGTGTGCATGGTGGCGTGTTTGGCGGTGATGGACGGGCAGGTTCGTCCGGCGACGGTGAGGGTTCTGCTGAGTCGTCGTTCGACTGCGTCACGGCTGAGTCCCCGGCCGGTGGCTGTCGGGAAGAGCGGGTCGGCGGGTGCGCCAGCACGTTCGGCCAGCCAGGATTTGATGATCGTCTTGGTGCTGGTGACCAGCGGTGTGCGCCGTTCCTTCCTACCTTTGCCGACGGTGTGCACGTGTGCGCCGGCGGCCAGGGTGAGGTCTTGGCAGGTGAGGCTGATGAGTTCGGAGATCCGCAGGCCGGTCTGGATGGTCAGGGCGAACATGGCGTGGTCGCGACGGCCGGTCCAGCTGGCTTGGTCGCAGGCCGCGAGTAGCGCGTCGACTTCGGGTTCGGTGAGGTAGGTGCGCAGGTTCCGCTCGGTTCGTTTGGCTGGGATGCCCAGTACCCGCTGGATCGTGGCGGCGTCCTCGGGGTAGTTCAGCGCGAGGTATGCGAACAGTGAATGGATGGCCGCGAGGCGGTTGTTGCGGGTGGCCGCGCCGTTGTGCCGCTCGGTTTGCAAGTGGTCGAGGAAGGCAGCGATGGTCGGCGCGTCGAGATCGGCGATGGCAAGACTGCTGGGAGTCTTTCCGGTCCGCTGGGATATGAAGCCGAGCAGCAGTCGGAAGGTGACCTTGTAGGCGGCGATGGTGTTTGGGCTGGCTGCCCGCTGGCCGATCAGGCGGTCGGTGAAGTAGGCCTGCAGCGCGGGGGCGAGCGCGCTCATCGTGCGGATCCGAAGTGTGCGTCGAGCCGCTGGGCGGCCAGGGTCATCAGCTCCGGCGATGCGGACAGGTACCAGTAGGTGTCTGCTGGGCTGACATGGCCGAGGTAGATCGATAACCCGGCGATGCGCTCGTCGATACTGACACCCGCGCGCTGCCAGTCGATCAAGGTCCGGACGGCGAAGCTATGTCGCAGCTGGTGGGGGGTTGGGTGGACCGTATCGGTGCGGAGTCCCAGGTCGGTGGTCAGCTCCCGGAGTGTCTTGGCGACAGCGCTGCGGGCGAGGTGCCTGCCGGTGTTGGAGACGAAGAACGCCGCCGAAGCCGGAGAGGGACACAGATGATCGCGCTCGCTGGCATAGCAGCGCAGCGCTGCCGCGGTCGATGCGTGCACCGGAACGAGCCGGGTCCGATCGAACTTGGCGTGCGCGATGGTGATGACGCCGTCGTCGAGGTCGACGTCGTCGCAGGTCAACGCGACCGCTTCGCCGATGCGCATGCCCGAGACGGCCAGCAGCCCGAACAGCGCCTGGTGGGTCGCTGCCCGCAGTTGCGGGTGCAGCGTCCCGGCGGCGGCCAGTAGCCGGTCAATGTCGGTCGGCGACCATAGGTAGGAGGTTGGGCGGTGCCGCCGGGTGGGGAACACCCCCGCCGGTGGGATCTGGGTGGCCGGCTCGATGGTGCGCAGGTAACGGGCGAACCCGCGGGCGACGGCCAGGCGCGCGGCCCAATGATTGGGGTGAGTGTGACTGGGCAGCCGCGCCCAAGACACCGCCAGCTCGCTGGTCAGCGTGGGCGAACCAGCCTCCTGCAGGTAGGCCACCAGCGTAGGTAACAGCTGACCGGCTCGTTCCAGCTTGTAACCCAGACTGCGACGAAGCCGCAGATAGTCGCTGACGTGATCAGACAGTTCGCTCATCGCGACCCGCCCCCTGGCCAGGGCTGGGCCAGCAGCCGAAGCCGATCAAGGTCGACCCGGGCGTAGATCGCGGTGGATTGCAGGCTGCGGTGCCGCAGCACCTGGGCAATCTGGGTCAGCGGTACCTGCTCGGTCAGCATCTGGCAGGCCAGGGTGTGACGCAGCCGATGCGAACCGACCTCGGGCACCCCTGCGCGCCGGCAGGCCCGGCGCACGGTCGAGGCGACCGTGCCCGCGGCGATGGGCTCGAACGGCGCCTTCGCCTGCAGGAATACCTGCCGATACGAACTGGCCGGTCTTCCCCGCGATAGGTAGCCGGCGATCGCCTGCCCGACGTCGGCCGGCAGCGGCAGCCGGTCCCGGCGGTCGCCCTTGCCGACCACGACGAGTTCGCCGGCGCGCCAGTCGATGTCGTCCAATCGGACGTTGGCCAGCTCGCCGCGGCGCAGCCCGAGCCGCAACAAGGTGACGATGAGCGCGTAGTCGCGGCGACCGAGCGCGGTCCGCCGGTCACAGGAGCCCAGCAGCGCAGCGGCGGCAGCCTGGGTGATCCCCTGCGGGAGCGACGAGCGCCTGCGTCCGGTGACCGGCAGCGCCGCCTGGGACAGCTCGATGTCGATCAGGCCCTCGACGAAGCAGAAGCGCAGGAAAGCGCGCAGCGCGGCCACGAAGTTCTGCGCCGTGCTCACCGACACCGAGGCGGACTCCCGCAGCACCGCCGCGGTCACCAGCGCCGGCGTGACTCGAGCGAGGTCGTCAACAGCCAGCCCGATCACGAACCGGGTCGCGTGGTCCACATACCCTCTGACCGTGCCTGCCGTCAGGCCACGCTCGGACAGCAGATAACACTCGAACGAGCCCATCAGCGCCTGCGTGGGTGACGGCGACGGGTGGGCCGCCATCGGCACCGCGCCCAGTTCACGCAGCAACTCCAGCAGGCACCGCAGGCCGGGACGAGACAACGCCGACTGCCCCTGACTGCCGGCGCGCCGAAGGGTCACGAACGCCTCGACACGCGCCTCATCCAGCTGCTCCAGCCCCAAGCCTTCGGCCTCCAGCCAGCGGCTCAACTGCGCCATCTGCCGCTGCAGGTTCACCGCGGAGTGCACGGTGTAGTGGCGCTCCGTGAGCCGGTCCCGATACGCATCGGTGAACGGGGCCAACGGCCCCCTCACTAGAACTCTGCTGACCCTGCTGGTCGGTCTTGCCATCCCTGCCTCCTTCTCTCGAATGCGAGAAGAAGACGATCTCAACCAGCGCTCTCGTTATGCCGACCTGATCGGGCGGATCACCCCACTACACAAGGGCGTTCACGCGCAGGTCGGCATAACGCGCAGGTCGGCATAATCATGAAGCCGAATTGCGGGTAGTCCGGCCTTCGCGCCCAGGCGGCGGAATCTCTTCGAGGTGCTGTCGGGGTGTAGCGGCGTGCCGTCGGGCTGGGCGAAGACGAGCCCGTGGTCGGTGTAGTCGGCACCGAGGCGCAGCTTGTCCTCCGCCTGCGCGATGCGGCACGCTTTGAGCGCGGCGACGGTGGCGGGGTCGAGGGCGACCACCCGCCGGCCGCGGGCGGTCTTCGGGTCGCTCCACACCGGGCGACCCCAGTCGACGTCGACGAGTGAACAGCGGATGGACAGCCGGGCGGCGTCGAGGTCGACGCAATCCCAGCACAGGCCGAGCGCTTCGCCGCGTCTCAGCCCGGTGGTGGCGAGCAGCAGCCACAGCGGGTAAAGCCGGTCACCGGCGGCCTCGCACCAGCGCAGGAAGGCGGCGAGTGTGGCCCGTGGCCAGGTGTTGATGTGTTGGTGCCGGTCGCCCCGGTTGCGGGGTCGCGGTGGTTTGGCCCGGTCGGCGGGGTTGCGCACCAGCAGGTCCCACTCGTAGGCGGTTTGCAGTGCGGAACGCAGGATCGTGTGGATGTAGCGGACCGTGGTCGCAGACAGCGGCCGGCCGGCGGCGTAGTCCTTTCGTCCGCCGGTCGACAGGGCGCGGTAGAGCGCGGTCAGGGTGCCTGCGTCCAGGTTCTGGATCGCGGCGTCGCCGAGCACGGGCAGGACGTGGCGGCGCAGGTTGCGCCTGTAGGAGGCGAACGTCGACGGTCGAAGTTCCGCTTCGACGGCGGGTAGCCAGCGGTTCTCGATGTAGTCGCGGAGTGTGAGCTGGGTCGGCGCGACGTAGGAGGCACCGGCGAGCGCGCTCAAGGTTTCGGTGAGCGCAGCCTGGGCGGCCTTCTTGGAGGGGAAGCCGCGCCGGCGAGTCTGGGATCGGTGTTTGGCTCCTGGTGCGCTGGTGTCGACGACGAACAGCCACTTGCCGTTTGGCTCCTGGTGCACGGAGCCGCGCCGCCCGACGAGTCCGTTGACCATCGCAACCTTCTATCTGTCTGGAGGGGTGAGTGATTGGCTCCTACGCTCGCTGCTGGCCGGCGTTGGCGCACTACTCGCGGAGGGATCTGTGGACGTCGGCGCGCCGTTGGGAGCGATGGCGAGTAGCGCGAGCAACGGACCGCGTGGCACTCGGATGCGTTCGCCGGCGCGGAAGTGTGCGGTAGGCCATTGCCCGCAGCGGACCAGCCGGTAGGCGGTGGTCCGGGCGATGCCCAGGATTCGCGCGGCGGTGAGCAGGTCCACCGTCGGTGGCAGTTGCGCGAGCTCGTCGTCGGTGATCGGGTGTGCGGCCGAGACCGGTCGCTGGGCCCGGGGTTCGGGTCCGGGCTGGGGCGCAACGACCCGCCTCCGGTGACTGCGCGTCGGCGGCGGCGCGTCCAGGTCGAATGCCAGCTGAGCATCGGCGGTCATCGGCCGAGCCCCTCGGATCTCGGGGGTTGGCGGTGGGGTCCCGACGACAGTCCGGATTCCAACTCGAGCCCTCGGCTGGCTGCGTCGCCGGCCAGCATGGCGCTGGCGAGACGCTGGGTTGCCGTTCGTTCCAGACGGCGCACGAGTTCCTCGCGTAGATCGGGATCGTCTACCCGTTCCGGGCCCGGGCCGGCTCGGCATTCTCCTTCGGGGTCCGAGCCGGGGGAGAGGGTCAGGTAGAGGTGGTTGGCGCGCTTTCCCCGAGACAGTCCGACGTAGCTGGCCTCCCGGCTGAGCGCCGCGGTGCCTTAGAGCAGCGCTACGTCGAGGGTTAGCCCTTGCGCTTTGTGCACGGTCATCGCGTAGCTGTGATCAAGGCGGCCTGCTGCCAGCCATTCGGTGGAGACATCGACGTGGCGGTCGGCGTCGACGCTGAGGCGCAACCCGTGCGGGCTCACCGCGGTGACCCGGGCACGAGTGCCGTTGAGCAGTCCGAACCGGTAGTCGTTGCGCGTGACGAGCACTTCGTCGCCGGTGCGGAACTCGCGCGGATGCCCATCGACTGTGACGGTGATCGGCGCCCCGCCGAGGGTTCGGGCGCCGATCAGCCAGGTGCGGACCAGGTCGTTGAGGATCCGGGCGTCTGCCCGGCGCGCGGTAAGAATCACCACCCCGCCCGGGTCCGATACTGCGGCCCGGTGGATGAGGTAGTCGGCGACGATGTGCACGCGGGTGCGCTGCGCATCGGAGTCGGGATGGACGCGGTGGTGTGCGAGGTAGGCCCGCACCGCGTCGGGAAGGGCGCCGCCGCGCAGGTCGGCCAGCGCCGCTTGTTCCCACCGCTCGGGTTGCCGCTGGTTGCCGTGCAGCGTGGTGGTGTCGCGGCGAGCGGCTAGCGCGGCGAACAGCCCGCCGGCTTCGATTTCCGGCAGCTGTCGCGGGTCGCCGACCAGCACGAGGCTCGCGTTCGCGGCGTCGGTGTGGGCGAACAGTCGAGCCAGGGTGCGAGTGCCGACCATTCCGGCCTCATCGACGACGAGCACCGAGCCCGGTGCCAGACCGGCGGGTCGGTCGGTGTCTGGGTCGATCCGGTCAAGGTCTTCCAGCAGTCGGGCCAGCGAGGTCGACGGGATGCCGGTCGCCGTCTGCAGATTCCGCGCCGCGTTCGCGGCGAGTGCCGCACCGATGACATGTGCGCCGGCGGCTTGCCACGCCTGGGCGGCTGCGGACAGTGCGGCGGTCTTGCCGGCACCGGCGGGTCCGACCACAATGTGCAGCCCCCGGGGCTCGACGAGTAGCTGGGTGATGAGGTTTCCTTGCTCGCCGGAGACGTCGGCGAGGACCCGGCGGACGATGGGTTCGGGAAGTCCTGCTGCGCGGCGTTGCCGCAGCCGGTCCGCGAGGGCGAGTGCCAGGTCTTCCACGTCGAGCATTTCGGTCGTGCTGTAGCGGGATTCCGGGCCGGGAGCGTGCAGCCGGACGATCTCGCTGGAGGCGAGAACCTGCTGGGTCCACCGTCGCAGCGCGAGCGCGGTGACGGTGGACCCGGGTGGGAGGGCCTGACAGAGCGCCTGGAAGATGTCGCGGGCGTCGAAGTTCGACCGGTACTCGGCCAACCCGCGCGCTCCCAGAAGCGGCGCGGCCAGTTCGGCGATCGGTGGGTTCGGCGGGGGCTCGACCTGGCGAAGCACGGTGCGTTCCAGGTCCTTGGCGTCGAAGCCGGCGTCGCGAGCTTGGCGGGACCAGCGCTCCCGCAGGCCGGGTTCACCGAGCGGCTGCGGTTTAGCCGGACGGGTGCTCAAGCACGCCTGCTGGGCAGCGGCCGGGTCGTCTCTGCCGAGTCGCGCAAGCTCCGCCTTGATCTGCGCTCGGCGGGTGGAGAAGAGCTCTCGCAGCGGTCGCGGCACGCCGGCGATCTCGGCGATTCCTTTGACTGGCCGGGTCCAACCGACCCCGAGCCGGGCGCTCAGCTGACCGCGTAGCACCGCCTGGTAGAGGTAACTCGCCGTGGTCGCGTGACGGTGAATGGCCCGGCTGTCCAGGGCCGACCACTTGCGGTCGACACCGCGAACCAGGTTCGGCGCGACGAGGTGGGTGTGTAGCTGCGGCTCGCCGGCCCGGCTGGTGCGGTGGGTGAAGCCGACTGCGATCAGCCCGTCGGTGACGATCCGGCGGGCGCGACGACCGCGGCCTTGATGTCCGCGCAGCCCGTGTTCGCAGGTCCACTCCAAATAGCTGAGCGCCTCGCCGACGGCCGCCTCGTGCGCGGCCCGCACCGAGGCCGCCACCTCCGGGGAGCCCAGCGCGTAGAGCGCGGAGACGCTCTTCGGCGCCGAGATCGTGACGTCGAGCCCGGCACGCCGTGCGTCCACCGTCCCGCCGGCCTTGGCGAGCGCCCGGGCGTAGCGGTCGGTTCCGGTGCGCGTGCGATACAGCTTTCCCGCCTCGATGCCGGCGGCCGACGCCAACCGACCGACCAGCCCGACGTCGAGCCGGGTTCGCCGGCCTGATCTGGACAGCTGCTCGAAGGCAGCCTCGAGCCCGGCTGCGGCGAGCGCCCGGGCGATCGGCTGCCCGGCGCCGGCGCGCTGTTGGATTGCCGTCAGCAGCGGGCGCGCGGGAAGGCGGGTCCGTGGATCGGACCGGCGCAGCTCCGGAACCAGGCGGTCGCCGTCTGGCCCGACCCCGGCCAGCAGCCCTCGCAGCCTCCCCTCCCCGGCATCGTCGAGCGTCCCGGCCAGGCCAAGGGCGGCAGCCCCACGACCCAGCCAGACGCCCGTGCGCTCACCGTGGCCGAGGTAGTAGTCGAGCTCGCAGCCCGCCTGCCGATCCAGGTAGTAGTCGGCGGCGTCGGGTCCGGACCCGAGCAGTCCGATCGAGATCACCGTGTGCCTGCGCCGGTCGTGTCCATGTACGGCAGCGTCCGCGGCGAGTTCACCGCAGACATCACCAAAGATCGACTAGCCGGGCGCGGTGAAAATTTGGTGAAGTCGATCCGGGGCCAGCCGCAGCCCCTGACTTCACCACTCACTTCACCGCGGCCTGAACAGCCGAGGCGGGGCCGGCAACGCAGAGGTCGGGAGTCCCAACGCAAGACGGGTGGCTGGGCCAACGGCTGCGAGTGGATCGTTAGGACCCGACATCGCCCCCGAAGACACGTTGCTCGCTGGCGGCGCAGCCAGCAGTCAGCAGCGGTCGACGCCGCGACCGTCAGGCTCGCATCCCGGCCAACCACCGCCCCGGTTCCGCTACTCGCCGTTCGACCGGCACCGCCCCAGACTGTTTCCACACCCCGGTATCCCTGATACGCGCCGCGCGGCCGCGTGGACCGATCCTGACGGTGCGGTGCGGCATACTCGCGACGTGGAACGTTCAGCGCCGCGGTTCGTGGTCGCCGCCAGCGAGGGCTGCTACGAGGCCGCCCGTGCGGCGGCGCTGTCCGGGGTGCCGAAGAGCACCCTGTACTACTGGGCCCGCACCGAGGTGGTGACGCCCTCGGTGTCGCCGGTCCGCGAGAAACTGTGGTCCTACGCCGACCTGATGGCCCTCCGGATCGTTTCCTGGCTGCGCCACCCGAAGGACGTCAGCGTCGACACGCTGCCGGCGAGCCCGATGCGAGAGGTGCGCCGGGCACTGTCGGAATTGGACCGTCGGGGTCTAGACATCTGGAGCCCCGAAGCGATCGGCCGC
>DATLTS010000055.1 GCA_035533475.1 Mycobacteriales bacterium
CTGGTTCAACTTCCGCAGGCTCCACGGGGAGATCGGGCTCGTCCCGCCAGTCGAGTACGAAACCACCCACCGAAGCAACACCCTCACCGGAGCAACCGCTCAGGGTGAGTTGGAAGCCTCCATCAAACCCGGTACTTGACAGGCTGCCGGGCCGGCCAAGGTCGCCGACATGCGACGCCGCTCCAACCCGCTCGCCCGGTTCAACACAAAGTTCGGCCTGCTGATCACGGTCGCGGTCGGCAGCATGTGGTGCGCCTACCTGTTCACCCTGATCGCCCTGGTCAGCCTGCCGGCGGCGCTCAAGACCCACGACAAGATCGTCATCGTGTCCTGGATCGCGCAGACGTTCCTCCAACTCGTCCTGCTGCCGATCATCATCGTCGGTCAGAACGTGCAGGCGGCCGCGTCGGACAAGCGTGCCGAGGACACCTACAACGACGCCGACGCGGTGCTGCACACCGCGCTGGAGATCCAGAAGCATCTGGAGGCGCAGGACGCGGCGCTGATGGCGCTCGCCGAGAAGGCCGGCGTCACCCTCGCCCCCTACACGCCGCCGTCGCCGGCATAGCCGGGCTCAGGCGGGCTTAGCCGGGCTCAGCTGGGCTCAGGCGTCGCGGCGGTTCAGCAGGTAGGCACCGAGCAGCAGCGTGAGCGCGGCCCAGCCGCAGAACACCGCGAACCCGGTCCACGGCGCCAGCCCGTCGGCACCGAAGCCGTGCGTGCGGGGGTGGGTGGCGAACATCGCCATCCCGGCGTCGCTCGGGAGGAACTTGCTGACGTCGACGTCCCACGGACTCGGCAGCGCGGCGGCGACGCCGGGCAGCACGAGCAGCATCCCGAACAGCGCCGCGATCGCGCCGGCGGTGTGCCGGATCATCGTGCCGAGCCCGAGGGCGAACAGGCCCAGCACGGTCAGGTAGAGCACGCCGCCGATGACCGCGCGGAACACCCCGGGATCGCCGAGGGTGACCCCCGCCTGCTTCGTGTGGAAGATCGCCTGGCCGATGAAGAAGGCCGGGAACACCGCGAGCGCGGCGACGACGAAGCTCACCGCGGCGAACACGATCGCCTTCGCGACGAGCACCGCGGTGCGCTGCGGAACGGCGGCGAAGGTGCTGCGGATCATCCCGGTGCTGAATTCGGCGGTTATCACGAGCACGCCGAGCACGCCGAACGCGAGCTGGGCGAGCAGCACGCCGGACAGGCTCCGCCGGGCCGCGTCGAAGCCGAACGCGACCTCGTCCCAGTGGCTGACCGTGGCGAACGAGATCAGGCTGCCGACGACGACGGTGACGAACACGGCGGCGACGAGCGACCAGTAGGTCGAGCGGACCGTGCGCAGCTTGGTCAGCTCAGAGCGCAGCACCAGCCCGAAGGCGGTGCGCTGCCGCTCGGGAGCCTCGACGTAGCTGGCGGCAACCATGTTCAGGCCTCCTGGCCGACGGGCGCCCCGGCGGGCGCCCCGGCGTGGAAGTCGACGGCGTCCTGGGTGAGCTCCATGAATGCGGCCTCCAGCGAGGCCTCCTGGAGCAGCAGCTCGTGCACGGTCAGCCCGTTTCGAGCGGCGATGTCGCCGACCCCGGCGCAGTCCAGGCCGATCACCTGAAGTGCGCCGTCGGGCATCACGGTCGCGTTCGCTCCGGCGGCCGCCAGGGCCGCGGTCAGCTCGGCGGCCTGCGGCGAGCGGACCCGCACGTAGTTCTGCCCGCTGGAGCGGATGAACTCCTCGACCGCGGCGCTGGCGATCAGCCGGCCGCGGCCGACGACGACTAGGTGGTCGGCGGTGACCGCCATCTCGCTCATCAGGTGGCTCGAGACAAAAACGGCCCGACCCTCCGCGGCCAACCCCTTGAGCAGGTTGCGGACCCAGCGGATCCCCTCCGGGTCGAGCCCGTTGATCGGCTCGTCGAACATCAGGATGCCGGGGTTGCCGAGCAGGGCGGCAGCGATCCCGAGCCGCTGCCCCATCCCGAGCGAGTAGCCGCCGACCCGCTTGCCGGCGACCTGGGACAACCCGACGAGCTCGAGCACCTCGCCGATCCGGCTGCGCGGGATGCCGTTGCTCTGGGCCAGGCAGAGCAGGTGGTTGTAGGCGCTGCGCCCGCCGTGGATCGCCCGGGCCTCGAGCAGCGCGCCGACCTCGTGCAGCGGATGACGATGCTCCCGGTAGGGCTTGCCGTTGACTGTGACGGTGCCGGCGTTCGGCTCATCCAGGCCGAGCACGAGTCGCATCGTGGTCGACTTGCCGGCCCCGTTCGGGCCGAGGAACCCGGTGACCCGGCCGGGCAGCACGTCGAAGGACAGGTCATCGACGGCGATCGTGGTTCCGTAGCGCTTGGTCAGCCCGCGCGCCTCGATCTTCACCGGGCGAGCCTCGCACAGCCCCCAGGCAAAGTCCCGGAGCCCCCGGTCAACGCAACGCCTCCGCGGCGAGGTCGACGACCACCGGGGCGTGGTCGGAGGGGCCGGTGCCCTTGCGCGCGTCGCGGTCGACGTAGGCGTCCCGGACCGCGGCGGCAACCGTTCCGGTCGCGTAGACCAGGTCGATCCGCATCCCCATGTTTTTGTGGAACATCCCGGCCCGGTAGTCCCAGTAGGTGTAGGGCCGGTCGTACTTCAGCGGCCGGGGCAGGACGTCGCTGAACCCGAGCGCCCGCAGCGCTTCGAGCTCGCTCCGTTCGGCCGGGGTGACGTGGGTCGAGCCGACGAAGGCAGCCGGGTCCCAGACGTCGTCGTCGGTTGGGGCGATGTTGAAGTCGCCGGCGAGCACCACCGCCGGGTGGGCCGCGAGCTCCGGCGCGAGCGCGGCCCGCAGGGCGCCCAGCCAGGCCAGCTTGTACGGAAAGTGCGGGCTGTCCAGCGCCCGCCCGTTCGGCACGTACACCGACCACACCCGCAACGGGCCGCAGGTGGCGCCGACCGCCCGGGCCTCGAGCTCGGGCGCCACCTCGAACAACTGCCCCGGGTCGGTGTCGCCCGCCCCGGACCCGGCGTAGCCGGGCTGACCGGGGAAGCCGAGGGCGACCTCGGCGAGCCCGATCCGGGACAGCACCGCGACCCCGTTCCAGCGGCCGTACCCGTGCGCCGCGATCTGGTAGCCGAGCGCCTCGACGTCGGCGCCGGGGAACGCCTCCGCCGCGCACTTGGTCTCCTGGAGGCAGACCACGTCCGGCCGGGCCTCGTCCAGCCAGGACACCAGCCGGGGCAGCCGGGCGGTCACCGAGTTCACGTTCCAGGTGGCGAATCGCACCGCCCCATCCTCGGTTACCCGGCTCCCCGCCCCAAACCGAGGGCCCCGCCCCGGCGAGTGTGCAATTTCCGACACGACACGCCGAGGAGACCGTCGGAAATTGCACACTCGCGGTGGTCAGGCGGGCCGGGCCGCCGCCCGGGTACCCTTCCGCCCCGTGCACCCACGCGTAACTCAGCGGATTGCCCACGGCGGTACGAGGAGCGGCCGAGGCGCAAGGGCTCGTAGGTGCCCTGTCCTTCACCGGTTCGCGACCCGGATCCGGCGGAGCGCACAAGCGACGAGCCCCGCGCCGGGGGGTCCAGCGTGGGGCTCGTCAGCTTCGGTGGCGGACCACCGTCCTGCCTAGTTGCCTCCCCCGGCGTCGGCGCCGCCAGCGTCCTGGTGCCCGCCGGTGCTGTTCGCGTCAACGCCATTCGCGTCCTGGTGCCCGCCCGGGCCGTCGGCCTCGGCGGCGCCGGCCTTCTCGGTCCCGTCGGCCGTGCCCGGGTCGGCTCCGCCTGCGGTGCTACCGACGTTGGCGCCGTTGGCGTCCTGGTGTCCGCCAAGTGCATCAGCCTCAGCGGTCGTGGGCTCCGTAGTTTCGACGGTGTAGGCATGCGACATGGCGTGATGGGCGCTTGACTGGCTTGTGGTGGGGGTGCCACCGGCGGCGAATGCGACGGAGCTACCGGCCAGCCCGCCGGCGGCAAGCAACACCGCCATGCCCACGACGAGCTTGGCCTTGATGCTGCCCCGCTCGTCAGGTGCGTCTCGTTCCGGTCGTCGGGCACGGTCAGTCATGTGTCGTCCTTTCCCTAGTGGATGGAACTCCAATGTGGGTCCCGATCGATGTGAGGACGATGAGTGCCCGATATGGCAGCCCCATTTCTTGGGTGGGCAACGGCCGGATCAGCCTCGGCCGCGAGGAAGTCACCGCCCGCAGCGACAGCCTCACCGTTGGCGCGAACGTGGCCCAACCGCCAACGAGCGAAGGTCCAGCAAGGCTTGTATCGACAATCCCGCGGACACCTCCTGCGAGTGCCATCGAGACAACGCTCGAGGCGGAGGACGGCTCCGGCGGACGGCCCTCCGCAGACGATGGCTCGCACCCCGCTAGTTCCCCGGTCATCGTGCCCAGTGTCGCTGGAGCGCGGTCAGGCGGCGGTCGAGCCGGGCCCGCGGATACCGGTCACGACTCCGGCTTCGGCAACCACGGGCAGGAAGGTCACGTCGACGAATCCAGCATCCGCCAAGGCACGCACCCACGACTCCGGCGAGGCGGGATGTTCTTGGCCGACCCCGAAGCCGAACCGGGCAAGGTTTTTCACGATCCGCCACCATCCGCCGGGGCCTTTCACGAGTAGGGCCCGCAGCTTGACGGCGAGGATTTGCCGATCGCGGCGGCTCCCGCCGCGCCCAAACATCATGTCGGCGACGACCAGCCGGCCGCCCGGCCGCAGCCAGCGAGCTGCGCGGCCCATCAGCGCTCGCTTGTCGGCGTCGATGAGGTGGTGCAGCGCGTAGTTCGACACCAGGAGATCCACGCTGTTATCCGGCAGCGTCACCGCCATCAGGTCGGCCACTCGGCTCGACACGTTCTGGATTCCCCTACCGCGCACCGTGGCTTCGAGACCCGCGATCATCGCCGGGGAGATATCGACAGCCAGCACGGATGCCACCTCGGACGCAAGGGCCAGCGTGAGAAACCCGGTGCCCGCTCCGAGGTCGACACATACGTCCGAAGGCTGCGCATGGGCGGCCCGAAGGACCTCCTCAAGCACGGCCTGAAACCCGGCGGTCGAGCTCACGTGCTCGTGCCACCGACCCACACGTCGATTCCAGGTCCGCTCCAGCACGTTGGTCGCAGTCAAGATGGTCTCCTCGCTCGGTCCGCGAGTCCACGCTGACAGCCGGACGTGTGAACGCGATGGGGGCAACGTGTGAATTGCGGGGGGGACCTTCCCCGACACCGGCGGGGCGCAGGTCGAGCCGGCCGGGTCCCGGAGGTCCCCAATCGGAGGCACGGCGTACGAGCACACTCGACACGGTGACCAGTCGGCTCAGCCGGCACAGTCCCGAGGCTTGCCTAACCGGTAGCCTGCGCCCCGCACCGTCTCCAGGTCCTCGCGGCCGAACGGCCGGTCCAGCTTTCGGCGCAAATAGCCGACGTACTGATCGACGATGTTCGACGCGCCGTCATATGAGAAATCCCAGACATGTTCCAGGATGCGCGGTCGGGTGAGCACCTCACCGGGATGGCGCATAAATAGCTCTAGCAGCGCGAACTCTGTCGCCGACAGGTCGACCTGGACATCCCCGCGCCACGTTTGGCGGGTTGCCGGGTTTAGTCGCAGCGTTCCAACCTCGAGCAGGGTTGGTCGGACCGTTTGGCCTCGTCGGACGAGGGCCCTCAGCCTGGCAGCTAGTTCGACCAGACTGAAGGGCTTGGCCAAATAGTCGTCGGCACCGGCATCGAGTCCGCGCACCCGGTCCGCAACATCGCCGCGAGCGGTAAGCATGAGAACTGGTGACCAGCGTTCACGAATCCGCATTTCGCGGCAGACCGCGAAGCCGTCCATCCCGGGAAGCATGACGTCCAACACGACAGCGTCGTAATCAACTTCCCCGGCCAGCCACAACGCGTCCGTTCCGGTCGGGGCCACATCAACCGAGTAGCCCTCCTCCTCCAATCCACGGCGCAGAAGACCAGCCATCCGCGGCTCGTCCTCGGCTGCCAGCAGGCGCACCAATCCCTCCCTCAGGTTCCGGCTCGGTCGAGCCAACCGGACTTTTCCGTACTCCATGTTGCCAGTCGGCTGGCGCGTCGAGATGCTCCCAGATCCCTCACGGGGCGACCCGGCAGTGCAGCGCCCAGGCCGATAAGCGACCAGGGCCAAGGGCCATCACGACGAAGCGGCGCGGTAGCTCGCCGCCGCCGGGGGGCACCACCGCGGGGACGCCCCGTTGCCGCGGGGACACCCCTTTGCCACGATTGGCCCCGCGAGCCACGGCGACCGGACGGCCAGCCGGCGACGCGCCCCGCGTCCGCCGTCATTTCGCGAACGGCGGTGCGATCGGGATATCCCGGCCAGCGGCGCCCGACGGTCCAGCCATGATACCGATCTTCGTCAGCGCAGATGAGACGACCATGAGAAGCCTAAGTGCGGGTCGGCGATGAGGAGCTGTCCGTCATGGGTCATGCCGACCGCGGAGCGCCACACTTGGGACACCCCGCCCAGAGTGGCTCCCCACCGCGTCCAGTCGTCCACACCGGGAGCGAGTCGGCCGCTCGCGATTAGCGGCGGCAGGTTCTGTCGCAACGCCCACCCCCGCAGGCTCGTGAGGTCCCGGCCCCACGTCCCTGTCTGCAGCGAGTTGTCGGAGCGAGGGACAATAGTCCCAAGGCCGGGCTGAGGGGTGTCGTACACGTGCGCTCCGTCGACGCAAGCGGCGTAACCAGAGTTGCCCTTGAACCCACCGTTGAACGCGGCCAGCAAGGTCGGTTACGCGGTCCGCGGGATTACCCCGGATCCGTGCGCAACCGCCGGCTCCGCCGTACCCGGGACCAGGTACAACCGGGTCTTGGCGAGGTTAACCCGCAGCAGCCCAGCAAACCGATCCCGGCTGCCCGACAAGCGGCGGATAGTGTCTCGTGCCGGGTTTGATGGAGACGATCAAACCTGGAGGTTCAAGCATGGTGGCACTACGGAAGTACCCGGAGGAGCTTCGGGAGCGGGCGATACGGCTGACGTTGGACGCCCGGAAGGACCCTGCTGCTCGGGCG
>DATLTS010000056.1 GCA_035533475.1 Mycobacteriales bacterium
CTGGTCCGGCCGCGCTCGTCGACGACGATCTCCTTGGGCGTCACGCTCTGAAGATACCTAGAGCGACCGCTTACGACGCGCTTGCCCGGCTGGAGGCGACCCCGGAGGCAGCCCCGGTTCTGCAAGCCATCAATCGCAGCCGCGGCCGTCTGACCGAGGACCCGTTCAACCCGCGCCTCGGGACAACCGCCTTCCGCACCGACGAACTGGGCGGGGTCAGTGCCACCCCAGCCCGCATCGAGGACTGGTACATCTTCTGGCAGCGTGGCGTGGACAAGAACACGATCGAGATCGTTCTGATCCACCAGCTGCCGACAGCCTCGGGCCGAGATGCGAGCGCGATCAGCAACTATCTGATCCGTCCATGGCTTGCCCACTGGTTAGGATCAGGTCAGAATTGTGACCTATGAGTGAGACCCTGCCTTTCTCCGAGGCCAAGGCGCACCTGTCCGATCTGGCCGACAGAGTCGAGCGGCAACACGAACGCGTTCTGGTTACTCGGAACGGGCGGCCCTCGTTCGTGCTCATCAGTCCGGCCGACCTGGAATCGTTGGAGGAGACGCTCGAGATCGTTCGGGACCGAAAGCTGATGGCTTCGCTACGTCGCTCACGTGAGGAGGCGGCCCGCGGTGAGGTTGCGCCGCTTCCCGAGCAGGGGTGAGCGACGCGGCGTATGAGATCGCGATCACCCACGAGGGGCTGCCGCACCTGAACCGGTTGCCGGAGGCGGTGCGGGCGGCCGCCGTCGAGCTGATCACCGGTCCGTTGGCGGAGAATCCGGCCCGGCTGGGCAAGCCGCTGGTAGGGGAGCTGGCTGGGCTGTATTCGGCGCGCCGGGGAGACTATCGGGTGATCTACGAATTCGACGATCGGCGCCGCGCCGTCACCGTGCACCGCGTCGTGCATCGTCGGGCGGCCTACCGACGCCGATGATGCTGACCTCGTGGCGGCGAGGGTGGCCAATGGCGGCGCCGTGGCGCGTCGATCTTGGTGGCAGCGGTCGACCTGGAACGGCCGCTCTGAGCGATCTTGGAATCCGTCCTCCGGTGCCGCCCGGCGAGCGAACCTGCCGTCGATGGTGCCGTTGAGCGGACGCGGTGACTGGGCGGCATCGCAGATTGCTGACGCGAGGCGGGTCGATGTCCGACGCTTAGCCCCGGTGGCCTGACCGTATCGTTTCGACCACGGGCTGAATTGATCCCCCTCTCACCAGAGGTTCGCCATGCCACTTGAAGACGAGTACGAACCAAGCCCCCGGGAATGGGTGCGGGACCAGGTCGCCGAGTACGAAGCCTCGGGCGGCCTGCGTGCCAACACCTTGCGCGACACGGGGCTGCCCATCGTCATTTTCACCACCAGGGGGGCGAAGAGCGGCAAGATCCGCAAGGTCCCGGTCATGAGGGTTGAGCACGATGGCGAGTACGCCCTTGTGGCCTCCATGGGCGGGGCGCCGCAGAACCCGGTCTGGTACCACAACCTGCTCGCCCACCCCGACGACGTCATGCTCCAGGACGGCCCCGAGCCCTTCGACGTCGCAGTCCGACAGGTGAGCGGGGAAGAGCGGGCGCTGTGGTGGGAACGCGCCGTGCAGGCCTACCCTCCCTACGCCGAGTACCAGGAGAAGACGACACGCGCGATCCCCGTCTTCGTGGCCCGGGCCCGATGAACGCCGTGCCGGCGCCAGCCGAGCCATCGCCGCACTGACCTTGCTGGCGTAGCCCGAAGGCACCGCCATCCGTCCACCCGCGAACGCCACGCACCCGAACGCCCGCCGCACGGTGGGGAGGGCGCTGTAGCCGATCTTCTCGGCTGCGCCACCACGCCAGCAGGAGGGGTGCGGTCGACGGGAGCCGCTGGCACCATGTGGGGATGACCGAGTCGGGGCTGTCTGAAAGCGTCGCACGGATCATGCGCGAGCAGCACGGGCTGCGGGCTGACTTGGACCGTCTGACCGGCTGGGGTGAGGCTCACCCGGACGTGTTCGCAGGGGTCTGGTTCGACAACGCCGCCGCCGAGGCCGGTACCGGCCCGGTCCGGATCGGAGTCGGGGTCGTGGGCGACCCGGCCGCGTTCCGTGCAGCGCTCGAGCCGACCTTGGAGCACCCGAACCTGTTGATGCTCGTGGCCAAGCGCTACCCGCTCGAGGAGCTGAACGCGCTCTCCGGCCGTATCGTGGAAACGTTCATGGGGGGCTCCCGGTTAGCCGGCGAGCCGTACGTCAGCCAGGTCGGCGCGAAGGTACACCTCAACCGGGTCACGGTCTCGATCAGTCAGGACGATCCGGCCGCGCTCGCCCTCGCGTCGCAGATCGAGGCGCGGTTCGGCCCGGACATGATCCAGATCAGCCTCGGCCACGTCGAGCCTCCCGAACCACCGGTCCCTCCGCGGCCCCCCGGTGTCGACAACGACTGGTTCAGCGGCGAGACACTCATCGGGCTCCCCGTCGAAGCCGCTCGGGAGCGGGCCGCCGAAGCCGGCTGCTCACTGCGGGTGAGGACCGCCGGCCCGGTCCACGCGGACTTGGTCCGAAACCGCATCGATGCCTGGCTCGTCGACAAGAAGATCGCTGCCGTACGACGGCCGGGCCCCCGACCCAGCGGGCCCGCCCGAGCCTGACGCTCGAGGGCGCCGGCTATGCGCGCGTGCTCGCCGACGGCGAAACGAAAAGGGCCGTCACTACCGCCCGGGAGGGAGCGAGCGAGCTTGCCAACCGGCGGACTCGATAGCCGCCTGACCGGCGCGTTTCTCCCCGTACTCGTTCTCCGGTCCGAAGATCCGCTCGTCCACGTTCGGGCGCTACAGGACTAGGCCCGGGCCGCGACTGCGTCGAGCAACCGGCCGGCCAGCGCCGGTAGGCAGACGAGCAGGTCCGGCAGCCAGGGGTCCGGCTGGTTGTAACGGAGCGGCGAGCCGTCCAGGCGGCTCGCGTGCAGCCCGGCCGCGCGGGCGACGGCGACCGGCGCGGCCGAGTCCCACTCGTACTGACCGCCGCCGTGCAGGTAGGCCTCGGCCCGACCCTCGATCACGGCGGCAATCTTCGCGCCGGCCGAGCCCAGCTCGCACAGCTCCGCGCCGAGATCCGCCGCGACGCCGGCCACGAAGTCCGGCGGGCGGGTGCGGCTGACGACGATCCGGATCGGTGTAGCGGGTGGCGGCGGCGGCGGTGCGGGCGTGCCGGTGGTCAGGGTGCGGGCGACAGCGGGCAGCGCGAGCGCGCCCGCCACCAGGTCCCCGGCCTGCCAGAGGGCGACGTGCACCGCCCAGTCGGCGCGCCCGGGCTCGCCGAACTCCCGCGTGCCGTCCAGCGGATCGACGATCCAGACCCGGTCGGCGGCCAGCCGGGAGCGATCGTCACGACCCTCTTCGGACAGGATCGCGTCCCCGGGCCGGGCCCGGGCCAACGCCTCGGCAAGGAAGCGGTGCGACGCCTCGTCCCCGGCCCGGCGCAGCTCGGCCGCGGGCAGCGAACCGCCGCGCAGCCGGATCAGCAGCTCGCCGGCTTCGGTCGCCAGCCGGCCGGCGAGCCGGTGATCGGACTCTTCACGCACTGCGCTCACCCGCGTTCGCGCCCTCGGGCGGGGCGCCCCGGAAAGCCCACCACACCGGCGCGTCGAACCGTCGACCCCCCCGCAGGGCCCGATAGATCGCACAAGTCGGTCATCGTTAGGCCATTCGGGTCCGTCCGGCTAGCCCGTGGCGGCGGGCCGGGTAGCCACTCCTGACCAAATGTGACCGAAAGTATTCACACGGTCGCCTGACGTCACCATTATTGGCCTCGATCACCATCACCTGCCTGGGGGTACGACGTGTCGAGGATCCTCACCACACTGCGCGGTCGGCTGCTCGTTGCGATCGCGGTGACCGGAAGCCTGCTGGCCAGCACCTCGTGGGCGACCGCGGACACCAGCAGCTCCGCGAGCGAGCAGGTCATCGTCACCTCCGACTCCGCGACGGACGCCGCCTGGCTGGCGAACCTGGCCGGCGGTCAGGCCGGGAACTCGCTCCCGCTGGTCAACGCCGTCGCCGCGCAGCTCACCGCGAGCCAGGTCGGCTACCTGACCAGCCTCGGCGTCACCGTGACACCGGACGTTTCGGTGCCGGTGACCATGGCTGAGGACAACCCGCCGCACGCGCCGTCGGACGTCTTCCCGCAGGTCACCGGGGCCAGCCAGCTGACCGCGAACGGCACCACCGGTGCCGGGGTCGGCGTCGCCGTTCTCGACACCGGGATCGATGCGCTTCCCGACTTCAGCGGTCGCCTGGTCGACGGGGTCGACTTCACCGGAGAAGGCAACCCGTTCCAGGACGACTACGGGCACGGCACGTTCGTCGCCGGCCTGATCGCCGGCAACGGGGCGTCCTCCGGCGGCGCCTACGTCGGGGAGGCGCCTGGCGCCAACCTGATCTCGATCAAGGTTGCCGGCGCCTCTGGGGTCGCCCACGCGTCGACGATCATCCGCGGGATCGACTGGGCCATCAAGCATGCTGACTCGGACAACATCCGGGTCCTCAACCTCTCGCTGGGCGCGATCCCCACCGGCCCGACCGCCACCGAGCCGATGGACCAGGCCGTCGAGCGGGCCTGGCAGGCCGGGATCGTCGTCGTCGCGTCCGCCGGCAACTCCGGACCGAACCTCGGCACCATCCTCTCCCCGGGCGACGACCCCATGGTCATGACGGTCGGGGCGAACGACGACAACGCGACGGTCACCCCCACCGACGACGCGATCCCGTCGTTCAGCAGCGAGGGCCCAACGCAGTTCGACGGCTGGCTCAAGCCGGATCTCGTCGCCCCGGGCCGCTCGGTCATCAGCCTGGCCGCCCCCGGGTCGACCATCTACAACACCTACCCGTCGGCGATGGTCGGCAGCGCCAACTTCGTCGGCTCCGGGACGTCGTTCTCTACGGCGATCACCAGCGGCGCGACCGCACTGCTGCTCCAGGCCCACCCCTACGCCACGCCGAACCGGGTGAAGGCGAGGCTGCTCACGGCGGCCGATCCGGCGGCGTCGGCCAACCCCGTCGTGGCCGGGCACGGCGAGTTGGATGTCGCGGCCGCCACCGCCATGCCGGCGATCACGCTCAGTCAAAGCAGCGGGCAGTCCGTGGCAAAGACGTCCAGCGGGGTAATCCCGATGTCGGCGTCGTGGACGCTGTCGACCTGGAACCCGGCTAACTACAGCGGTCCGGAGACGACGGTCACCGGGACCACCTGGAACGGCTCCACCTGGAACGGGACGACGTGGAACGGGACCACCTGGAACGGGACCACCTGGAACGGGTCAACGTGGAACTAGGGCCCACCCGATGAACCTGCCATGGCGGGCGCGGTTGGTCATCGGGGCCCAGGTGCTGGCTGCGGTCGTCGCGGCGGCCACGGTGCTCGCCCTGCCGCATGCGCCGGGCTTCGGACCGGCCTGGGCGACCACCGTCATCGGCGCCCTGTTCGTCGTCGCCTGGGCCCGCCCGCTGCTGGTGTTCCGGGGCTCTTCGTCCGAGGCGGTCCAGTTCGACGAGGGCCTGCTGATCGTGGCGCTCATCGTGCTCCCTCCCGGTGGCGTGCTGTTCGTGGTCGGCGTCGGCACGATCGTCGGGATGACGGTCCGCCGCCGCCCGATGATCAAGCGCTTGTTCAACCTGGCACACACGGTGTTCTCGGCCGCGCTGGCCATCCTGGTCAGTTCGACCTTGGCCCAGTTGCCCACCCACACGCTCGGCCCCCGGCGGCTGACCGCGGCGGTGGTCGGCGCCGCGGTGTTCTTCCTCGCCACGAACCTGACGACCACGTTGATCCTGGTCGCGACCGGCGGCGGCCGCGCCCGGGACTTGAGTCGCAAGCACATCGACCTCCGGCTGGCGATGCTCGGCGCCGGAGTGGTGCTCGGCTCGACCTGCGCGGCGGCATTGTCCGTGCATCCGTGGACGGTCGTCCTGCTTCCCCTTCCCTTCCTCACTCTGCGTTTCGCCATGGCCGGTCACTTCGCCGCCCGCCACGACCGGGACCGGCTGCTCGGCCTGTTCGACGCCACCTTGTCGGTCCACCGGCCGATCGACGCACATGAGGTCGGCCAGCAGCTCACAGCCACCGCGTCCGAACTGCTGCGCTGCTCGTCGGCCCGGCTGTCCAGCACGCCGCCGGTACCGGGTGAGATCGCCACGTCGATCGTCGCCGAGAACGGAACCAGCTGGCTCGCGCTATCCGGCCGGTCGCGGAGCGAACCGTTCGACGCCGCCGACGAGCAGCTTCTGGCCGCGCTGGCGGCCGTCGGGTCGAGCGCGCTGCGGCATGCCGCCATCCACGCGACCGTGAGCCGCCAGCAGGAGCGGCTCGCCGCGATCATGGGCAGCCTCGCCGAGGGGGTCATCGCCTTCGACCCGACCGGCTACCCGGTGTTCGTCAACCCGGCGGGCGAGGGGCTGCTCGGCATGGCGGCCGACGAGCTGACCGCACGGGTGCACAGCCTGGCCGCGGCCGAGGTCGTGGCGCCACTGAGCGCGATCGCCCGGCGCTGCCTGCACGAGGCGCACTCGGTCACCGACGATTCGACCATGTTCACCAGCGCCGCGCGCCTGCCGATCGCGGTGAGCTACACCTGCTCCCCCATCTACGAAGGTGACGAGCTGGCTGGTGCGGTTCTCGCATTCCGCGACATCACCGAGCGGGTCGCCGCGGAGCGGGAACTCGCCTACCACGCCTTCCACGATCAGCTGACGGGGCTGCCCAACCGGCGCCTTTTCCTCGACCGGCTGGAGCAGGCGCTGCGGCGCAGCGACCGGACCGGCGCTTCGCATGCGGTGCTGTTCGCCGACGTCGACCGCTTCAAGCTGATCAACGACAACCTCGGCCACACCGCCGGGGACGAGTTGCTGTGCGAGATCGCGCAACGGTTGGCGGTCGTGTTGCGGCCGACCGACACCATCGCCCGCTTCGGCGGTGACGAGTTCACCGTCCTGCTCGAGGACGTCGACCACGGTCCCGGGGCCGAACTGCTGGCCGCTCGGGTCCGCTCCGCGTTGCGCGAGCCGATCCGTCTGGCCAGCGGGCGAGAGGTCATCGCCAGCGTGAGCATCGGGATCGCTTCGACGCGCGGAATCTCGACGCCGGACGACGTACTGCACAACGCCGACGTCGCCATGTACCAGGCGAAGACCGAGGGCACCGGTGGCGTGCACCACTACGACGCCGCGGCCATGCGGGCCCGGTCCGCCCAGCGGCTGGACGTCGAGGCGGACCTGCGCCGAGCTGTCGACGAGGGCCAGCTCGACGTGCATTACCAGCCGCTCGTCGACGTCCGCACCGAGGCGATCGTCGAACTCGAGGCCCTGGTCCGCTGGCGCCACCCGCAGCACGGCCTGCGGATGCCGGCGGAGTTCATCCCGATCGCCGAGGAGTCGGGCCTGATCTTCCCGCTCGGCCGCGCCGTGCTCGCCGCGAGCTGCCGGCAGGCCCGCGAATGGCTCGGCGCGGGCGCCGACATCGGCGTTGCCGTCAACCTCTCGGCCCGCCAGTTCCAGGACCCGAACCTGGTGTCCCTCATTGGGCACTGCCTGGAGGGCAGCGACCTCCCCGCGCACCGGCTGTGCCTGGAAATCACCGAGAGCCTGGCCATGCACGACGTCGACGACACGATCCGTACCCTCGGCCGGCTCAAGGAACTCGGGGTCCGGCTGGCTATCGACGACTTCGGCACGGGGTACTCCTCGTTGAGCTACCTCAAGCGTTTCCCGGTCGATGTGGTGAAGATCGATCGCAGCTTCGTCCGTGATCTCGACCGTTCGGACGTGGACCGGGCCATCGTCGCCGCGATCGTGGGGCTCACCGACGCACTGGGGATCGTGACCGTGGCCGAGGGCGTCGAGGACAAGAACCAGCTGGCCCGGCTCCGGACGATCGGTTGCGGCCTCGCCCAGGGATACCACCTTGCCCGGCCCGCGTCGGCAGCCGAGATCAGCCGGCTGCTCGGGACCCCCTGGCCGGCGCTGCCCGCACAGCGCCCCTCGACCGAGGTCGCGCACCTGCGGCTTGCGCCGAGCGCCTGATCCGCGGGGCGACACCCAACCAGATAACCCCCGCGTCGAACCGGACGCCGCGCGCGACCGTGCAAGTCCGCATGAGGTCCCCACGCCCGTCCATAGGAACGCTCGCCGCGACGGCCGGCCTGCTCGGCGCCCTGTCGGGTTGCGGCGGAGCCGGCGCACCCGGGCTGCACGTTGGTAACCCGACGGCTCGACCCTCCGGAACGGCACCCGCCCCGCGACTTGCAACGCCGGCCCCGACGGCCCGCCCCAGCGTGGCGGCGAGCCCGGGCGCGCTGACCCGGGCGCCCACCGCCAGCCCGCCGCCGCTGGGTTCGCCGAGCCCCGCGGCGCGCACCACCGCGCCCACCGCGGCGCGCACCACCGCGCCCACCGCGGAACCGACGCGTTCCGCGTCGCCGTCACCGCGCGCGTCGACCGCCAGCCCAACCCGGTCCCCGACCCCAAGCACGTCCCCGCGGCCGACCGCGACCGCTTCCGGATCGTGCATACCGCAGGGTGGCGGCGACGGCGACGGTGACAACGGCGGGGGTCCGAGCGACGGGGACGGCTGCACGTGAGTCGACCCGAGCGCCATCGCTAGCCGGCCGCCGGCTTCCCGGGTTTGCGGGGTGCCGCCGCCTTCGGCGCCTCGTCCGGGGGGACCGGCGGAACGCCGAGCAGCCGGCCCAACTGGGGGCCGAGGATTCGCTTGAACTTGCGCCGCGGCCGGTTGCGGTCGAGCACCGCGACCTCCAGCTGCTCCGGGGTGAGGGTGCGGGGTTCGCCGTTGTCCGCCGCCGGGTCGGCCCGCAGCGCGGCCACCGCGATCGCGAGCGCGGCCGCGAGGTCGAGGTCGGGCCGGTGGCTTTCCCGGAGCCGGCTGCTGATCGCCTCGGCGGACCCGCCCATAACGACGAAGTTCTGTTCGTCACCTACCGAACCGTCGTAGGTGAGTCGGTACATCTGGTCCTCGTCGGCCCGGTCCCCGATCTCGGCGACGACGAGCTCCACCTCGAACGGCTTGTCCCCGGGCCCGGAAAAGATCGTGCCGAGGGTCTGCGCATACGCGTTGGCGAGTCCGCGCCCGGTGACGTCGCGCCGGTCGTAGGAGTAGCCGCGCAGGTCGGCGAGCCGGACCCCGGCCTGCCGGAGGTTCTCGAACTCGTTGTACTTACCAACCGCGGCGAAGGCGATCCGGTCGTAGATCTCGCTGATCTTGTGCAGCGCGTTCGACGGGTTCTCCGCGACCAGGACGATGCCGTCGACGTACTGCATGACGAGCACGCTTCGGCCGCGCGCGATGCCCTTGCGGGCGTAGTCGGCCCGGTCCTTCATCAGCTGCTCGGGCGAGACGTAGAACGGGGTCGCCAACGGTGCGTCCTCCTGTGGTCGGGTGGTGCCTAGGCCGGCCGGAGCGGGGCGGGCAGGCCGCCCGGGTTGGCCATCCGCTCCTCGACGACAGCTTGCGTGATGCCCGCCACGTCGCCCTCCGCGAGCTTGCGGACACCCTCGGCGGTGACCGCAAGCACCACCGGGAAGATCCCCCGGGTGAGGTCGGGTCCGCCGGTGGCCGAGTCGTCGTCGGCGGCGTCGTAGAGGGCGTTGATGCTGGCGAGCACCGCGTCGGCTTCGGTGAAGCTTTCGCGATAGGTCTTCTTCAGCGCGCCCCGGGCGAAAACCGAGCCCGACCCGACCGAGTGAAACGAGTGCTCCTCGTACCGGCCGCCGGTGACGTCGTAGGAGAAGATCCGGCCGGCCCGTGCCGGGTCGTCGGCGTCGAGGTCGTAGCCCGCGAACAGGGGAACGACGGCGAGGCCCTGCATGGCCATTGCCAGGTTGTTGCGGATGAGCATGGAGAGCCGGTTTGCTTTCCCGTCGAGGGAAAGCACGGTGCCCTCGATCTTCTCGTAGTGCTCGAGCTCCACCTGGAACAGTCGGACCAGTTCGATGGCGATCCCCGCCGAGCCGGCGATGCCGACGGTGGAGTAGTCGTCGGCCTGGAAGACCTTCTCGATGTCGCGCTGGGCGATGTAGCTGCCCATCGTGGCCCGCCGGTCCCCCGCCATGACCACACCGCCGGCGTGCGCGACCGCAACGATTGTGGTGCCGTGCGGTGCCTCCGGGACCGGCAGGGCGGCGTTGGTCGGACGGCGGCTCGGCAACAGGTCGGGAGCCTGCTCGGCGAGGAAATCCGCGAACGACGACGTGCCGGGTCTCATGAACCCGGCGGGAAACCGGAGGTCGGTCACTCTCCGCCCTTCTGGATGTAGCCGCGCACGAAGTCCTCCGCGTTCTCCTCCAACACCGAATCGATCTCGTCGAGCATCGCGTCGACGTCTTCGGTCAGCTTCTCGTGCCGCTCGGCGAGGCTTTCGGTGTCTGCCGCTTCCGGCGCGACGTCCTCGACGTCCTCGCTCTTTCTCGAGGCCCGTTGCTGCCCGCCGGGCTCTTTCGTGGCCATGGCGCCCTCTCCTCGGGTTATCCCGCGGGCTCCGAGCCTATCTGCGGCTCCGCTCGGCCCGGCACGAACGCGGCCCCCAACACCGCCGAAATCAGCGTGGCCGTCCCGCCCGGTAGATCGTGTAGCCGGAGGAGGCCCGGTACGGCGGTTCGACGGTCAGGCCGGCTCCGGCGAGCAGCCGGTCGACCTCGGGGGCCGGAATGGCCACCCCGTAGCCTGGCCCCCCGGCGGCGAGCGAGTCCTGCATGCAGTAGACCAGCGCGCCGGCATACCCGACGACCGATGCCGGATCGGCGGTATCCACGTCGAGGTCACCGCTCTGCGTGGGCTCGACGACGACCAGCCGGCCGCCGGGACGCATGACCCGCGCGGCTTCGTCCAGGACGGCGGCCGGATCTCCGAAATGGTGCAGCGAGTCGAGCACCAGGACCAGGTCGTAGCGTCGGGGCCCGGGAAGGGCGCGGACGTCGGCTTCGATCAGGTCGACGTTCGTCACCAGTGCGGCGTCGATCTCCTTGCGACCTCGGTCGAACGACTCCCCGTCGATGTCGAACCCGGTGATCCGCGAGCGCGGGAAGGTGCGCCCCACGAGCAGGCAGGCATGCCCGCGGCCGCACCCGAACTCGGCCACCTCGATGCCGTCCTCGAGTGCCTCGAGCAGGCCCGGGACGCTGGCCAGCCATTCGGGCACGAGCAGCGCGTCGTAGACGGGGGCGTTGAACCGCTCGAGCAGGTCCCCGGCCACCTCGTGGAAACGTTCCGGACGGATCCCCGCGCCGGTGCGGATCGCCGTGGCGACGTCCGGCAGCAACTCGGGCAACCGCCGAGCGAACTCGAAAACCACCCCGGGGTCCAGGCCGAGCGCCCCGCTGAAGGTCGCCCGGGTTTCCTCGGTCGGCCGGAACCGGCCGCCGCGGTGCGTGAGGTATCCGGCGGCGGTCATCCCGGACAGCCAGCCCAGGGCACACCGTGCGTCGAGGCCCGCGTGCCGCGCGACCGCCTCCGGGGTGTCCGCGCCGTCCAGGACGGCGGCCAGGGCGCCGGTCCGCCGACCCAGGTCGACCAGGACTACGGAGTAGTAACCGGCGAGATGGCGCGCGGCGAGCGGCTCGCTGCGGCCCTCGGGCGGCTCCATGCCTCGACGCTAACCCGGCCCGCCGCGCGGGTCCACCGGAATCCCCCGTTCCACGCCGGGGGCGGGCTTCGGTGCGGCCCCGGGCATCGCCCAGTGGGCGGTTGTGCACTACCGCCACGCTCCGACTGGGCGGTTCGCCCCGGGCAGGACGCCCACTCGCGGAAGGGGTTCGCGCCGGACAGGACGCCCACTCGCGGAAGGGGTTGCGGCCCCGGGCATCGCCCAGTGGGCGGTTGAGCACTACCGCCACGCTCCGACTGGGCGGTTCGCCCCGGGCAGGACGCCCACTCGCGGAAGGGGCTCGCCCCGGTCAGGCCGGGTGGCCGCCGGAGAGCTGGTCGACGAGGTCCACCGCGGTCGGGCACCGGGCGAGCAGGTCCCCGACGTGGGCCTTGGTGCCGCGCAGCGGCTCGAGCATCGGCACCCGTTGCAGGGAGTCCCGGCCGACGTCGAAGATGACCGAATCCCAGGATGCCGCCGCGACCGCCTCCGGGTAGAGCTCCAGGCACCGGCCGCGGAAGTACGCCCGGGTGTCCTCGGGTGGCGAGGTCATGGCCCGGAGCACCTCCGGCTCGGCGACCAGGGTCCGCATCCGCCCGCGGGCCACCAGGCGGTTGTACAGCCCCCGGTCGGGCCGGACGTCGGAGTACTGAAGGTCGACCAGCTGAAGCCTCGACGCCCCCCAGTCCAGACCGTCCCGGGCCCGGAACCCTTCCAGCAGCTCGAGCTTAGCCACCCAGTCGAGCTCCTGGGAGAGCGACATCGGCTCCTCGGCCAGCCGGGCGAGCACCGACTCCCAGCGGTCGAGGACATCGGTGGTCTGCTCGTCCACGTCGGCACCGAACCGGTCCTCGACGTACTTGCGAGCCTGTTCCAGGTATTCGAGCTGGAGTTGGATCGCGGTCATCTTCCGGCCGTCGCGCATGGTCAGCTGGTAGCGCAACGTCGGGTCGTGGGAGACCGCACGAAGGGTCGGCACCGGGCTCTCGACCCCGAGGTCTACGCCGTTGTCGCCCAACCAGCGGTCCTCGATCATCGCCAGCACCAGGCAGGTGGTGCCGAGCTTGAGATAGGTCGACACCTCGCTCATGTTGGCATCGCCGATGATCACGTGCAGCCGGCGGTACCGCTCCGGGTCGGCATGCGGCTCGTCCCGGGTATTGATGATCGGCCGCTTGAGCGTCGTCTCCAGCCCGACCTCGACCTCGAAGAAGTCGGCCCGCTGGGAGATCTGGAAGCCGTCCCCGCGCCCGTCGGCGCCGATCCCGACCCGCCCCGCCCCGCAGACCACCTGCCGGGAGACGAAGAACGGGGTCAGGTGGCGGACGATCTCGGCGAAGGCGGTGGCCCGCGCCATCAGGTAATTCTCGTGGCAGCCGTAGGAGGCGCCCTTGTTGTCGGTGTTGTTCTTGTAGAGCTGGATCTTCCCAGCACCGGGAATCTCGGCGGCGCGCAGCGCGGCGGCCGCCATCACCCGCTCCCCCGCCTTGTCCCAGAGCACCCCGTCCAGCGGGTTGGTCACCTCGGGCGTCGAGTACTCCGGATGGGCGTGGTCGACGTAGAGCCGCGCCCCGTTGGTGAGGATGACGTTGGCCAGTCCGAGCTCGTCCTCGGACAGGTTCTCGTCGCCCCTGCTCAAACCGGTGGTCAGGTCGAACCCGCGCGCGTCCCGCAGCGGGGACTCCTCCTCGAAGTCCCAGCGGGGCCGGCGGTCCCGCGCCGCCGCCGACGTGGCGGCCAGGTACCCGTTGACCACCTGCGACGAGGCGAGCATGTGGTTCGCGCCCGACTGGCCGGGAACGGCGATGCCGTACTCGGTTTCGGTGCCCATGACCCGGCGAACCGTCACGGTGGCCTACAGGTACTGCCCGGTGTTCGCCACCGTGTCGATGGCCCGCCCGGTCTCGTTGCCCTTGCCGGAGATCAAGGTGCGGATGTAGACGATCCGCTCGCCCTTCTTGCCGGAGATCCGCGCCCAGTCGTCCGGGTTGGTCGTGTTCGGCAGGTCCTCGTTCTCCTTGAACTCGTCGATGCACGCGGCGAGCAGGTGGGCCATGCGCAGGCCCTTCTGGCCCAGCTCGAGGAAGTCTTTGATCGCCATCTTCTTCGCCCGCGCGACGATGTTCTCGATCATGGCACCGGAGTTGAAGTCCTTGAAGTAGAGGACTTCCTTGTCCCCGTTCGCGTAGGTGACCTCGAGGAACCGGTTCTCCTCGGTCTCGGTGTACATCCGCTCGACGACCCGCTGGATCATCGCCGCCACGGTGCCCTCGCGGGATCCGCCGTTCTCGGCCAGGTCCTCCGCGTGCAGCGGCAGCTCCGGAACGATGTACTTCGAGAAGATGTCCCGGGCGGCCTCGGCGTCCGGTCGCTGGATCTTGATCTTCACGTCCAGCCGGCCCGGGCGGAGGATGGCCGGGTCGATCATGTCCTCGCGGTTCGATGCGCCGATGACGATGACGTTCTCCAGGCCCTCGACCCCGTCGATCTCGCTGAGCAACTGCGGGACGATGGTGTTCTCGACATCGCTCGAAACGCCGGACCCTCGGGTGCGGAAGATCGAGTCCATCTCGTCGAAGAACACGATCACCGGAGTGCCTTCGCTGGCCTTCTCCCGGGCCCGCTGGAAGACCAACCGGATGTGCCGTTCGGTCTCGCCGACGTACTTGTTGAGCAGCTCCGGGCCCTTGATGTTGAGGAAGTAGGACCGGCCCTCGCCACCGCCGACCGACGCCACCTGCTTGGCGAGGGAGTTGGCGACCGCCTTCGCGATCAGCGTCTTCCCACATCCCGGTGGCCCGTACAACAGGATCCCCTTCGGCGGCCGGAGCTGGTGCTCGCGGAACAGGTCGCCGTGCAGGAACGGCAGTTCCACCGCGTCGCGGATCTGCTCGATCTGGTCGCGCAGGCCGCCGATCGACTCGTAGTCGATGTCCGGTACCTCTTCGAGGACCAGCTCCTCGACCTCCGACTTCGGGATCCGCTCGTAGACGTATCCGGACCGGGTCTCGAGAAGCAGGGAGTCGCCCGGGCGCAGCGGACCGTCGAGCAGCGTGTCGGCGAGCATGACGATGCGCTCTTCATCGGTGTGTCCGACGACGAGCGCCCGGTCGCCGCCCTCGAGCACTTCCTTGAGCTGGACGACCTCGCCGAGCCGCTCGAACTCCAACGCGCGAACGACGTTCAACGCCTCGTTGAGCATGACCTCCTGACCCTTGCGCAGCTGCGAGACGTCGATCGCCGGGCTCACCGTGACCCGCAACTTCCGGCCGCCGGTGAACACGTCGACGGTCCCCTCGTCCTGCGCGGTGAGGAAGATGCCGTAGCCGCTCGGCGGCTGGGCCAGCCGGTCGACCTCTTCCTTGAGCGCGACGATCTGGTCCCTGGCCTCTTTGAGCGCACCGGCCAGCCGATCGTTCTGCCCGACCACCGCCGCGAGGTTCGCCTGTGCGTCGGTGACCCGGTCCTCGAGCGCCTTCGCCGTGCGCGGCGACTCGGCAAGCTTGCGGCGGAGCAGGGCCACTTCCTCCTCGAGGAAGGTCACCTGGGTCGAGAGGTCGTCGGCGTCGCCCGCAGTCGCCATGCTGGATCTCCTCCCGCTTGCCCGCAGCCTACCTTCGGCCCAGGGGGACCGGTTCCGAATCGCCGACCGATGCCCGGCTTGTTATGGTCAAGCCATGTCGGAGTTGCGGGTCTGGATCGACCAGAGTCTGTGCACCGGCGACGGGCTGTGCGTCCAGATGGCCCCCGAGATCTTCGAGTTCGACGTCGACGGCCTCGCCTACGTGAAGGACACCGACGGCGAGCTGCAAAGCGCCGCAGGTGCGACGGTTGCTGTTCCCATTCTCTTCAACGACGGTGTCATCGGGGCGGCCGATGACTGCCCGGGAACGTGCATCCATGTCGCCGACAGCACCGGACGCAAGGTCGCGGGTCCCGGCAGCTAGTCACGGGGCGGCCCCGTCGCAGTGGGTCGGCGACGGCGCGGCGGTGGCGCGACGCCCGGTGCAAGCCGCCGGGACATGACCAGGAAACCCGTGTGCGCGATCATCCGGTGGTCCGGCCGGACCGCGAGCCCGTCGACGTGCCAGGGTCGTTCGAGGGACTCCCAGGCGCTCGGCTCGGTGAACGAACCATGGTCGCGTAGCGACTCGACGATGCTGGAGAGCTGGGTGGTCGTCGCCACGTACACGACGAGCACGCCCCCCGGGGCGAGCGCGCTCGCCACCGGGCCGAGCACCTCCCACGGGGCGAGCATGTCGAGCGCCGCGCGGTCGAAATCGGCGGTGCCCAGATCCTCGGCGCCGGCCAGGTCCGCGACCTCGAGGCGCCAGGCCGGGTGCGCACCGCCGAAGAACCGCTCGACGTTGTCGCGGGCGACGGCGGCGAACTCCGGGCGCCGTTCGTAGGAGACGACGAGACCGGAGTCCCCGACCGCGCGCAGCAACGCGCAGCTCAGGGCGCCGGATCCCGCGCCCGCCTCCAGCACCCGGGCGCCGGGGAAGATGTCGCCGCGGTGCACGATCTGGGCGGCGTCCTTCGGGTAGACGACGGTCGCGCCACGCGGCATGGCGAGGGTGAAGTCCGCGAGCAGCGGCCGGAGGGCCAGGTAGGTCATGCCCTTCGTCGACGTGACGACGCTGCCCTCCGGTACGCCGATCAGGCTGTCGTGCGCGATCGCGCCGGAGTGGGTGTGGAACTCCTTGCCCGGGCTGAGGATCACCGTGTGCCGGCGGCCCTTGGCGTCGGTCAGCTGCACCCGGTCCCCGGTTTGGAGCAGCCCGCGCCGGGCGTGGATGGGGAGCACGACTCGCTACGCCGGGCCGCGGAGCGCGGCGAGCACGTCGGCCTGCGCGAGCACGCCGTAGACCTGACCGCTCGCCTCGACGACCAGGTACTCGCTGGCCGGCGCCGCCTGGAGCGCGGCCATCAGGTCCTGACCCGAGAGATCCGCCGCGATCCGCAGCTCGGGGGCGATGTGCCGGGACAGGCTTCCGACGTTGATCCACGGCCGCCGCTCGACCGGGACCGCGGTGACCGACGCCTCCGGGACGATCCCGTCCGGGACCCCGCGGCCGTCGACCACGACCAGGGCCCGCGACTGGGTCTCATGCGCCCGCCGGATCGCCTCGGCGAGCGGCAGGTCGGCGGCGACCGGGAGCGCCCGGCGGGTAAGCGTGCGGGCGACGAGGGACGGCACCACGCTGGAGAGCCGGAGCTGGGCCAGGGACTGGCCGGCGCTCTGCCAGAGGAACATCGCGAGCAGCAGCAGATAGAGGAAGTTCAACGTGCCGTGCCCCTGCGGGCCGAAGGTGCTGACGACCGCGAAGAAGGCGACCGCGGCGGCGATCCCGCGGCCGGTGTAGGCCGAGACCCGGGTGGCCGAAAGCTTGCTCTTGAGCCCCCACCACAGGCCGGCGCGGAGCACCCGGCCGCCGTCGAGCGGGAGGCCGGGCAGCAGGTTGAAGACGGCGACCAGCGCGTTGAGTCGGGCGAGCGCCCAGGCGAGGACCCAGGCGACACTGTGCGCCGGAAGGTTCCGCTCCGTGGCGAAGCCGACCCCGGCGAGCAGCAGCGAGGTCATCGGCCCGGACACCGCGACCAGGTACTCGATGCCCGGGGTGGGCGCCTCGCCGGTGATCTCGGACAGACCCCCGAGCAGCTGTAGGACGATCCGCCGGACCGGCAGGCCGAGGGCCCGCGCGACGACCGAGTGGGTCAGCTCGTGCAGCAGGACCGAGCCGTAGAGGGTGAGCACGCAGGCCGTGGTCACCAGGTAGGCCGTGCCGAGGGTCTGCTGGGGCAGTTGGGCGTGCACGGCCGGCCCGAACAGGTAGACGCCGAGCAACGCCACGACGAACCAGGAGGGGGCGACCACGATCGGGATCCCGAGGATCCGGCCCAGGTGCAGGACGTTCGTCGCCCGCCTCGGCGGAGGTGCGGGCGCCGGGGCGGTCATTCCCCGATGGTACGGGCGGACCGCCCGTCGGCGTGGACCACGGAAATTGTCGGTGCCCGGCCCTAACCTGACCCACATGACAGCGATCGACGAGGTGCTCCGCCCGGGCGGACCCGGGCGGGTCCTGTCGCTCTCCCCGTCCCGGGCCAGCGACTTCATGAGCTGCCCCCTGCTCTACCGGTTCCGGGCGATCGACCGTCTGCCGGAGAAGCCGAGCTCGGCGGCCACCAGGGGCACTCTCGTCCACACCGTGCTCGAGCGGCTGTTCGAGCTGCCGGCGAGCCAGCGCTCGCCGGAGCAGGCGGCCGCGCTGGTCGAGCCGGCCTGGGCCGAGCTCCTCGACTCCGAGCCAGAGGTGGCCGACCTGTTCGCCGACAGCCGCGAGCTGCTCGACTGGCTCGGCTCGGCCCGGGAGCTGGTGGCGGCCTACTTCTCCCTCGAAGACCCGACCCGGCTCGAACCGGCCGCCCGGGAGCAGCTGATCGAGACGACCCTGCCGTCCGGGCTGCGGCTGCGCGGTTTCGTCGACCGGCTGGACGAGGCGTCCACCGGGGCGCTGCGGATCGTCGACTACAAGACCGGCCGCGCGCCGGATCCGATGTTCGAAGCGCGGGCGCTGTTCCAGATGAAGTTCTACGCCCTGGTCATCTGGCGGACCCGGGGGGTGGTGCCCGCGGTGCTCCAGCTCATGTATCTCGGGGACCGGGAGGTGCTGCGGTACAGCCCCGACGAGGTGGAGCTGCTGGCGACCGAGCGGAAGCTCGAGGCGTTGTGGGCGGCGATCGGCAGATCGATCGAGAAGGGCGAGTTCCGGGCCAGCCCGAGCCGGCTCTGCGACTGGTGCGACCACCAGGCGCTCTGCCCGGCTTGGGGCGGGACCGCGCCGCCGATGCCGGCGCTGGCCGAACAGCGAGTGGAGGAGGAGCCGGCCGTCGCCGTGGACGTCTGAGCGGCATGATCGACGGCATGATCGAGGTGAGCCGGCAGCGGTTCGAGGAGCTGGTAGGCGACGCCCTCGACGGCCTGCCCCCGGAACTGGGGCGGCAGATGCGCAACGTCGGGGTTTTCGTCGAGGACGTCGCGCCGGCACCGAACCTGCTCGGGCTCTACCGCGGCGTCCCGCTGACCAGCCGGGACACCCACTACGCCGGCGTCCTCCCCGATCAGATCACGATCTTCCGGGACACCATCAGCGCCCGCTGCGCGACCGAGCAGCAGCTGGTCGAGGCGGTGCGGGTCACCGTGGTACACGAGGTCGCCCATCATTTCGGCATCGACGACGAGCGGCTCCGGGAGCTGGGCTGGGCCTAACCGAGCGCGCCTGCCAACCCTTCGAGGTCCTCGACCGTCACGGTCATCCCGGGGTGGCGGAGCCGGCCGGACGGTTCGAGCGCGGGAACCGGGCGGTGGAACTTCACGCACAACCCGGCCCGGGTGTTCGTTCCGAAGGTGACCCCATGGTCGGTGAAGGACAGCCGCGGGCCGATCGCCCGGTAGGCGCGGTACGGACCGGACCGTTCCACCCCCGCCACGTTGTCCAACCCGGTGCGCAATCGCCACAGCCCGAACCGCACGACGAGCACCGTCTCGCTCACGGTGACCGACGTGGTTCTCGGTAGCACACCGAGCGCGGCGAGCGGCAGGGCAAAGCGCGGATCGAAGCGGAACTCGAAGGTGGCCATCCCGCTATCCTGCCGCCCGGGCGGGCGATCCGGAGCCGGCTACTTCCAGCGGAAATGGACGAAGACCCGGCCGAAGTTGTCCGAGTCCTTCTCCACCCGGTGGTACAGGGCCTTGATCTCCTTCTGCTCGAGGAAACGCAACACCCGCTTCTTCAGGGCGCCGGAGCCCTTTCCCGGGATGATCTCGACCAGCGGCGCCTTCCTGGCCACCGCCTCGTCGATGATCGCGCGCAGCGCCCGGTCGATGTCGTCGCCCCGGTTGTAGATGTCGTGCAGGTCGAGTTTGAGCTTCACCGCAGCGTCCAGGGAAGGCCGAGCAGCCAGTCGAGGTCGATGCCGGCGAGCGTGGCCACGACCGGGCGCAGTGGGGTGGGCGCGATCGGGACGACGTCGGGGACCGCCACGACGATCGCACCGGCCGCCTCCCCCGAGGCGACCCCGGCGGGTGCGTCCTCGAGCACCACGCAGTCCCCGGCCCGGACCCCGAGCCCGGCGGCCGCCCGCAGGTAAGGCTCGGGGTCGGGCTTGCCGTGGGTCACCTCGTCACCGGCCACGGTGACGTCGAAGCGATGCTCGCCGAGACCGGCGAGCGCGGCGTCGACGAGGCGCCGGTAGGAGGAGGACACCAGCGCGATCGGGACGCCGGCGGCGCGGATCGCGTCCGCGAGCTGAACCGCCCCCGGCCGGGTCGGCAGGTCGGTCGCGAACAGCTCGGCCATCCGGGCGAGCAGGAACTCGCTGGCCGCGGAGACGGTGTCGGCGTCCGGCTCGATGCCGTAGTGGGTGAGGATCGTCGGTACCGCGAGCTCCAGCCGGGTGCCGGCGATGGCCGCCTTGAGCGCCGGATCCCAGACATGGCCGAGGCTCGCGGCGAGCTCCACCTCGGCCCGGGTCCACAGCGGCTCGGAGTCGACCAGCAGCCCGTCCAGGTCGAACAGGACGGCCGCGGCCGACCTCATCGGGCGTTGAAGTACTTCGCCTCGGGATGGTGCACGACGATCGCGTCGGTGGACTGCTCGGGATGCAGCTGGAACTCCTCGGACAGGGTCACCCCGATCCGGTCCGGCCGGAGCATCTCGACGATGATCGCCCGGTCCTCCAGATTCGGGCAGGCCGGGTAGCCGAACGAGTAGCGCGATCCGCGATACCCCTGGTGCGCCAGCACCTGGTCGAGCGAATCGGCGTCCCCGGCCCGGATCCCGAGCTCCTCGCGGACCCGCGAATGCCAGTATTCGGCGAGCGCCTCGGTGAGCTGCACCGACAGGCCGTGCAGCTCGAGGTAGTCCCGGTAGGCATTGCGCTCGAACAACTCCTTGGTCGCCTCGGCGATCCGCCCTCCGACGGTGACCAGCTGGAAAGCGACCACATCGATCTGCCCCGACTCCTCCGGCCGGAAGAAGTCGGCGAGACACAGCCGCCGGTCCCGGCGCTGGCGGGGGAAGGTGAACCGGGCGCGCTCGGACCCGTCCTCGTGCAGCACGATCAGGTCCTCGCCCTTGCTGACGCACGGGTAGTACCCGTAGACGACGCCGGCCTCGAGCCACTGCTCGGCCTGCATCCGCTCGAGCCACATCCGCAGGCGCGGGCGACCCTCGGTCTCGACCAGCTCCTCGTAAGAGGGACCCTCCCCGCGGGCGCCGCGCAGCCCCCACTGGCCCATGAACGTCGCCCGCTCGTCGAGCATCGACGCGTACTCCGCCAGCCCGATTCCCTTGACCACGCGGTCGCCCCAGAACGGCGGGGTCGGGACGGCCACGTCGGTGGCCACGTCGGAGCGCCCGGGCGGTTCGACCGGCTCGTCGATCTCGGTCCGCACGGTGCGGGCGACCCGGGGCGCCCTGGGCGCGGGCAATCCGGCCCCCGGCTCTCCGCGCTTGATCGCGGCCACCGCGTCCATCAACCGCAGCCCCTCGAACGCGTCCCTCGCGTAGCGGACCTCGCCCCGGTACACCGCCGCCAGGTCCCGCTCGACGTAGGCGCGGGTCAGGGCGGCGCCCCCGAGCAACACCGGCCAGCGGGCGGCGACCCCCCGGGAGTTCATCTCCTCGAGGTTCTCCTTCATCACCACGGTGGACTTGACGAGCAGACCGGACATCCCGATCGCGTCCGCCGAGGCCTCCGTCGCGGCGTCGAGGATCGCCGAGATCGGCTGCTTGATGCCGAGGTTGACGACCGTGTACCCGTTGTTCGACAAGATGATGTCGACGAGGTTCTTGCCGATGTCGTGCACGTCCCCGCGCACCGTCGCCAGCACGATCGTGCCTTTGCCCGCGGTGTCCGCCTTCTCCATGTGCGGCTCGAGATGGGCCACCGCGGCCTTCATGACCTCGGCCGACTGGAGGACGAACGGCAGCTGCATCTGCCCGGACCCGAACAGCTCACCGACGACCTTCATGCCCTCGAGCAGCGTGTCGTTGATGATCTCCAGTGCGGGCCGGACGGTCAGCGCCTCGTCCAGGTCGGCCTCCAGCCCGATCCGCTCGCCGTCGACGATCCGCCGGGCGAGCCGCTCGGACAGCGGCAGCCCGGCCAGCTCCTCGGCCCGGGTCGCGCGGTTGTCCGCCGCGCTCACGCCCTCGAACAGGTCGAGGAAGGCCGTCAGCGGGTCGTAGCCATCGCGGCGGCGGTCGTAGACCAGGTCGAGCGCGACCTCGCGCTGCTCGTCCGAGATCCGGGCGATCGGCAGGATCTTCGAGGCGTGCACGATCGCCGAATCCAGCCCGGCGTTGACGCACTCGTGCAGGAACACGGAGTTGAGCACCATCCGGGCGGCCGGGTTGAGGCCGAACGACACGTTGGACAGGCCCAGCGTGGTCTGCACATCGGGATACGCGCGCTTGAGCCCACGGATCGCCTCGATGGTCTCCAGGCCGTCCCGACGGGACTCCTCCAACCCGGCCGCCAGGGTGAAGGTCAGGCAGTCCACCAGGATGTCCGAAACGTGCATCCCCCAGTTCGCGGTCAGGTCCTCGATGGTGCGCCGGGCGATCGCAACCTTGCGCTCGGCGGTCCGGGCCTGGCCCTGCTCGTCGATGCACATGACGACGACCGCCGCCCCGTGCTCGGCGACCATCGCCATCTTGCGCGCGAAATTGCTCTCCGGGCCGTCCCCGTCCTCGTAGTTCACCGAGTTGACGACGCTGCGCCCACCGAGGCACTCGAGCCCGGCCTCGATCACGTCGGGTTCGGTCGAGTCGATCATCAGCGGCAGGGTCGAGGCGGTGGCGTACCGGGAAGCCACCTCGTGCATGTCGAGGGCGCCATTGCGGCCGACGTAGTCGACACACACGTCGAGCAGGTGCGCGCCGTCGCGGGTCTGCTCGCGGGCGATGCCGACACAGTCGTCCCATCGGCCCTCGATCATCGCCTCGCGGAACGCCTTGGACCCGTTGGTGTTCGTCCGCTCGCCGATGGTCAGGTAGGTCGTGTCCTGGCGGAACCCGATGCTCTGGTAAAGCGAGGCGCACGCCGCCTCCGGATGGACCCGGCGTGCGCTCACGGGGCGGCCGCCCACCCGCTCGACCACGGCGGCCAGATGCTCGGGGGTGGTGCCGCAACAACCACCGACGAGGGCCAGCCCATAGTCCCGGGTGAACGTCTCGTGCGCGTCGGCCAGCTCGGTCGGGGTCAGTGGGTAGGACGCCCCGTCCGTGCCGAGCACCGGCAGGCCGGCGTTGGGCATGCAGGACAACCCCACCCGCGCCTGCCGGGACAGGTACCGAAGGTGCTCGCTCATCTCGGCCGGGCCGGTCGCGCAGTTCAGGCCGATCAGGTCGATCTCCAACGGCTCGAGCGCGGTGAGCGCCGCCCCGATCTCCGAGCCGAGCAGCATGGTCCCGGTGGTCTCCATGGTGATCTGCACGAATAGGGGCAGCCGTGTTCCCGCCGCGCGGAAGGCGCGGCGGGCGCCGTTAAGGGCGGATTTGGCTTGGAGGAGATCCTGCGCCGTTTCTACGAGAATCGCGTGCGCGCCGCCGGCGATCAGCCCGGCGACCTCGGCCTGGTAGGCGTCGCGCAGGTCGGCGTACCGGGCATGGCCCAGGGTCGGCAGCTTGGTTCCGGGACCGACCGAGCCGATCACCCAACGCGGCCGGTCCGGGGTGCTGTAACCGTCGGCGACCTCTCGGGCGAGCCGCGCTCCGGCCTCGGACAGCTCGTAGATCCGATCGGCTATCCCGTACTCGGCGAGATTGGCGAGGTTGGCGCCGAAGGTGTTGGTCTCGACCGCGTCGCAGCCGACGACGAAGTAGGCGTCGTGCACCCCGCGGACGACATCGGGCCGGGTGACGTTGAGGATCTCGTTACAGCCTTCGTGCCCCTCGAAGTCGTCGAGGTCGAGACCGGCGGCTTGCAGCATCGTGCCCATCGCGCCATCCGCGACAACGACCCGCTCGGCGAGCGCGCGGATGAGGTCGGCGGGCATGACCGGCGGCTCCAGAGCAGGTGGATAGCGAAAACCGAGTCTACCGGGGGCGGGCCACCGGTTTGTCCGACGGCGCGGCCGGGATACGGTGCGACGGAGCAGCGTCGGACCAGCGGCGGACCGGCGGCGGACCGCAGCCGAGGAGGTTCCCGTGGGCAGTTATCGCACGATCGTCGTCGGCACGGACGGGTCGGAGTCGTCGTTCGTCGCGGTCGACCGAGCCGCCGCCGTGGCCCAGGCCACCGGCGCGAAACTGCTGATCGCCTGCGCCTACACCCCCATCGACGAGCGCACCCGCAACCGGGCGTCCCGGGAACTCGGCGAGGAAACCTACAAGGTCACCGGGTCGCACCCGGCCGAGGACCTGCTCCGCGACGCCGACGCGCGGGCCCGCAAGGCGGGTGCGACCGACGTCACCACCCGCAGCGAGCAGGGCGACCCGGTGGAGACCCTGGTCCGGGTCATCAAGGACGCGGGGGCCGATCTGGTGGTGGTCGGAAACCGCGGACTGAACAGCCTGGCCGGCCGGCTGCTCGGCTCGGTGCCGGCGAACATCTCCCATCGCGCGTCCTGCGACGTGCTGATCGTCCACACGACCGACGGCGGGCGCTAGCGCGGATGGGTGAGCCCGACCTGGAGCCGCTCGGGTCGCGCACGCCGGTCGCCGGTGGCATCGATCTCGACCTGCCCGGGGACGGGGTCCGGCTGGCCGCCACCCGCTGGCCGGTGCGCCACGCGGGCAGCGGCCCGCCCGTGGTGCTGCTGCACGGCCTGGCGAGTCAGCGCCGGTTCTGGAACCTTGTCGTCCCGGAGCTGTCCGGGTTCCCGCTGCTCGCCCTGGACGCCCGCGGCCACGGCGACTCCGAGCGGCCGGCCTCGGGGTACGACACCGAGCAGGTGGTCGCCGATGTCGCCACCGCCCTCGACGCGCTGGGCATCGACCGGGCGGTCGTCGTCGGGCACTCGTGGGGGGCCGCGATCGCCCTGACCTTCGCCGCGAAGCACCCGGAACGGACCCTGGCCGCGGTCGCCCTCGACGGGGGCCTGTCCGCTCCGGGCGGTGTGTCCCCGGCCGACCGGGGCGCGATCCGGGAGCGGATGGCCCCGCCGCGGGTGGCGTTGCCGCCGACGGAGCTGGCCGGGCTGCTCGCCCACGGGCCGCTCGCACCGTGGTGGTCACCGGAGCTGGAAGCCGCGATCCTGCCGGTGTTCGGGGTCGGCCCGGACGGCCTGGCCAGAGCCCGCTTCCCGTGGGACGCGCACATGCAGGTCGTCGACGCGCTGCTCGACTACGACGCCGCAGCCGTCTTCGCGGGGATCCGCTGCCCGGCCTGGTTGGTGTCGTGTGAGGCCGTCGCCGGCGACGAGGAGATCCGGGGCGGAACCGCCACGGACTGGGCGGTCCAGAAGAACGCCGGCCTCGAGATCGCGGCGACCGCCCTGGCGCAACCTCGGCTGTTCCGCTGGGGCGGGGCGCTGCACGACGTACCCTTGCAGTGGCCGGCGCTGGTCGCCGGGCTCGTCCGGGCGGCCGCCGCGGACACGGCCGTCGGACGGGGGTGACGCGATGGGCCTCCCCGCGCTCCGCTCGCCGATACTCCTCGCCGCCTTCGAGGGCTGGAACGACGCGGCCGACGCGGCCACCGGGGCGATCGAGCATCTGGAGAGCGCCTGGTCCGGACTGCCGCTCGCCGCGATCGACCCGGACGACTACTACGACTTCCAGGTCAACCGCCCGATGGTGTCCCTCATCGACGGGGTGACCCGTCGCATCGATTGGCCCACCACCCGGCTGGCCCATGCGTCCACCGCCCCCGGTGAGCGGGACATCGTGTTGCTCCGCGGGCTGGAGCCGAACATGCGCTGGCGCGCCTTCTGCAACGAGATCATCGAACTGGCCCGCCAACTCGGCGTCACCAGCGTCGTCACCCTGGGCGCGCTGCTCTCCGACTCGCCGCACACCCGCCCGGTGCCGGTCAGCGGCACCGCCTCGGATCCGCGGACCGCGACCCGGCTCGGGCTCGAAGGCTCGCGGTACGAGGGCCCGACCGGGATCGCCGGGGTCTTCGCGGACGCCTGCGCCCGGGCCGGCCTCGCCTCGGCGTCGTTCTGGGCCGCGGTTCCGCACTACGCCGCGCA
The DNA here is from genome assembly GCA_035533475.1 of Mycobacteriales bacterium. Taxonomy (NCBI): domain Bacteria; kingdom Bacillati; phylum Actinomycetota; class Actinomycetes; order Mycobacteriales; species Mycobacteriales bacterium. The sequence goes on from DATLTS010000056.1 coordinate 25,819, forward strand.
ACCGCCCTGCCCGAAGGCGACCCTCGCCCTGCTGCGCCGGGTCGAGGACATGCTCGATGCGGTCGTGCCGCTCGGCGACCTCGCCGACTCGGCCCGGGTCTGGGAGCTCGGGGTCGACGAGCTGGCCCGGGAGGACGCGGAGATCGGCGAGTACGTCCGCTCGCTCGAGGCCCGCGAGCCGGAGGCGGAGCTCCCCGAGGCCAGTGGCGATGCGATCGCGCGCGAATTCGAGCGTTACCTGCGCCGCCGCGGGGACGGTCCGGAGCGCTAGACGCCGAGCAGCGCGTCGACCAGGTCGGCGACCGCCTGCGGCTCCCCGGGTTCGGCGCTGCCGGTCCCCGCCAGGCAGGCGGCGACCCAGGCGTCGACGGCGGCGATCGCAGCCGGGCTGTCCAGGTCCTCGGCGAGCGCCACCCGGACTTCGTGCCGGACCGCGGCGGCGGGTGGGCCGTCCGGGCGCCCGAGCGCCGACCGCCACCGCTCGAGCCGGCCGGCCGCGGCGTCCAGCTGCGCGTGGGTCCAGTCCCAGTCCTCCCGGTAGTGGTGGGCCAGCAGCGCCAGCCGAATCGCGGTGGGGTCGGCCCCTTCGGCGCGCAGCCGGGAGACGAACACCAGGTTGCCGCGGGATTTCGACATCTTCTCCCCGGCGAGGCCGACCATCCCGGCGTGCACGAACGCCCGGGCGAACGGGAAGACGCCCGAGGCGACCGTCCCTTCGGCCGCGGACAACTCGTGGTGCGGGAAGCGCAGATCGCTGCCGCCGCCCTGCACGTCGATCGTCGGGCCGAGGTGGGCGAGGGCCATCGCCGCGCATTCGATGTGCCAGCCGGGTCGTCCCGGGCCGAACGGGGATTCCCACGCCGGTTCACCGGGCCGGGCGGCCTGCCAGAGCAGCGCGTCGAGTGGGTCCTTCTTCCCCGGCCGGTCCGGGTCGCCGCCCCGCTCGGCGCTGAGCCCGAGCATCGTCGTCCGGTCGAGATGGGCGACCCCACCGAAACGGGTGGCGGCGGCCACCGGGAAGTAGATGTCGCCGTCGAGTTCGTAGCCGGCCCCACGCTCGAGCAGGGTGGCGATGAAACCGACCACCAGGTCGATCGACTCGACGACGCCGGGATAGACGTCCGGTGGCAGCAGCCGGAGGGCCGACATGTCCGAACGGAACCGGTCGATCTCGCGCCCGGCCAGGGCGGTCCAGTCCTCGCCGGTCCGCGCCGCCCGCACGAGCAGGGGGTCGTCGACGTCGGTGACGTTCTGGACGTAGCGCACGTCCAGCCCGGCGTCCCGCCAGACCCGCTGGAGGGTGTCGAAGGCGACGTAGGTGGCGGCGTGGCCGAGATGGGCCGCGTCGTACGGGGTGATCCCGCAGACGTAGAGCAGTGCCGGGCGGCCCCGGGCAACTGGGACGAGGGTGGCGCTGGCGCTGTCGTAGACGCGCGGCCACGGCCGGTCCGGCCCGGCAGGCGCCAGCCGCGGCAGGACCGGCGCCGCCCAGGACTGCATGCCCGGAGCTTACGGGGACTCGACTAGCTCCCCGGGGAGCAGCGAGGCGACCCAGCCGTCGACCCGGTCGCCCCGGTGGAGCAGGAACTTGCGGAGCAGGCCCTCCACCGAGAACCCGAGCTTCTCGGCGACCCGCCGGGACGAGGTGTTGCCGACCTCGGCGTACCACTCGAGGCGTTGCACCCCCAGGTCCTCGAACGCCCAGCGGGCGATCTCCCGGACCGCTTCGGTGACATAGCCCTGTCCCCGGCTCTCGGCGGCGCACCAGAACCCGACCTCGGCGATCCCGGGGTCGCGGCCACGGCGGTGCAGCCCGGCCGCGCCGAGCAGGGCGCCGTCCCTCGTAACCGCGAAGGGCATGTCCTCCCCGGTCGACCAGCCGCGCGGGGCGATGTCGGTGACGAACGACTCGGCGTCCGCCAGCCGGTAGGGCGACGGCACGGTGGTCCAGCGCTGGATCGCCGGGTCCTGGCAGGCGGCGTGCACCGCGGCGATGTCGGCGCGGGTGAAACCGCGGAGCACCAGCCGTTCGGTGTGCAGCACGATCGGGTGCACGTCCGGCCTCCGCTCAGAACGGGGGCCACGGTACCGCCGGCCACTCCTCGCTGGGCATCGGATATCGGCGGCCGGCGATGAGCCGGTCCAGCCGGGCGACCGTCCGGGTCACCTCCCGGCGGGTGAGCAGCTCGAGCAGGTCCGCGCGCAGCCCCCCGTCGAGCGCGGACCGGACCGCGGACAGCACGTCGATCGCGTCCGCGGTCAGCGGCTGCCCACGCCAGCGCCAGAGCAGCGTCCGCAGCTTGTCCTCCGGGGAGAAGCACACGCCGTGGTCGACGCCGAAGACGTGCCCGTCGACGGTCGGCAGCAGATGGCCCCCCTTGCGGTCGGCGTTGTTGACGACCGCGTCGAAGACGGCCATCCGACGCAGCTGCGGGTGGTCGGAGCGGGCCAGCGCCACCAGGTCCACGGTCTGGTCGGTCTCGATCCAGAGCTGGCACATGCCGGGGCCGAACGGTCCGTCCCGCATGACCGTCGGGGGGACGATCTCCCAACCGGTGGCCACGCTGACCCGGTACGCGGCGACCTCGCGGGCGGCCAACGTCCCGTCCGGGAAGTCCCAGAGCGGCCGCTCACCGGCCACCGGCTTGTACACGCAGGCCGCCTCCACCCCGGCGGCCGTGACGGTGGCGTACAGCGTGGCGTTCGACGCGTCGACCAGCCGGCCCACCAGCTCGAGCCGGCCGCGGGCCAGCAGTTCCAGCGCCTCGTCGACGTCGAGCCGACTCAGCCCCGGTGCCCGTTCTGGCGGGGGCACACGTGCCCGGTGGCGTCGAGCGGGAGGCCGCACAGCGGGCAGGGCGGCCGGCCGGCCGAGACGACCCGGAGGGCGCGCTGCACGAAGGCCCTCGCCGGGCCCGGGCCGATCCGCACCCGGAGCACGTCGGGGTCCGCCGGCACCTCCCCCGAGGCGTCGAGCGAGGACGCCTCGATGACCACCCGCCGATCCTCGGGATCCCAGGTCAACCCCAGCGTGCCGACCCGGAACTCCTCGGCGATCGGGACCTCCAGCGGCGCGACATCGGTGAGTTCGCGGGCGGCGACCGCCGGGATGTCCGAGCCGGCGCCCTCCCGGCGGAGCAGCTCGTCGAGCAGCTGGTCGAGCCGTTCGGCGAGCGCCGCGACCTGGACCTTCTCGAGCGACACCGAGATGGTCCGCCCCGCGCCGCTGGCCTGAAGGTAGAAGGTGCGCTCCCCCGGCTCGCCGACCGTGCCGGCGACGAACCGGTCCGGCGGGTCGAAGGAATGTTCCTGTCCGGCCACGAGTCGACCCTACGTGGCGGCCGCGCCGCCGGCCCCACCACCGACGGGAGCGTCACTCGACGCGCGCCGGCGGCCGCGCTTGGCCGGTCGCAGGTCGTCGACGGCGCCGCCGGTGTCGTTGAGCCGGAGCACGAACGGCCGGAGCTCGGTGTAGCGGATCGCGGTGAGCGACCCCGGATCGACGCTGATCCGCTGGAACAGATCCAGGTGCAGCCCGAGCGCGTCCGCGACGACGGCCTTGATCACGTCCCCGTGGGACACCGCGATCCAGGTGGCGTTCGGGCCGAGCCGTTCGTTCCAGTCCCGCACCGCGGCGACCGCCCGGCGCTGGGTGTCGGCCAGCGCCTCGCCCGCCGGGCCGGGGAAGGTGACCGCGGAGGGATGCGCCTGGACGACCCGCCAGAGCGGGTTCTTGGCGAGCTTCGCGAGCTCCTGCCCGGTCCAGTCGCCGTAGCGGGCCTCACCGAGCCGGTCGTCGACCGCAACGTCGAGCCCGCGCCCGGCGACCAGGGCCTGCGCGGTTTCCCGGCAGCGATCGAGCGGGCTGGAGACGACGGCGAGCACCGGGACGGGCCGCAGCCGCCCGGCGAGCGCGGCGGCCTGGGCGGCGCCCCGCTCGTCCAGCGAGATCCCCGGCGTCCAGCCGCTGAGGACGGGGCCGGTCTGGGCGGTGAGGCCGTGCCGGACGAGCAGAACCGTGGCCAACTGATCAGTCGCCGACGCCGGCGCGGTCCAACGCCTCGGCGACCGTGCGCAGCGTATCGACCCGCTCGGCGAGGGTCGCCCCGTGCGGGCTCACGGTCAACGTGGTCACCCCGGACTTGGCGTACTCGCCGAGCCGGTCCGCGATCCGGGGCGGCGGACCGAGCAGGCTGGTCCGGTCGATGAACTCGACCGGGACCGCGGCGCCGGCCCCGGCGTAGTCGCGTTCGAGGTAGCGGTCCTGGATCACCGTGGCCGCCTCGTCGAAGCCCATCCGGCGGGCCAGCGCGTTGTAGAAGTTGCGATCGCGGCTGCCCATGCCCCCGACGTAGAGCGCCGCGTACCCGCGAACCGGCTCGGCGCACTCCGCGACGTCGGCCCCGACGACGACCGGGACGGTCGGGACCACATCGAACGCCTGACCCGAACGGCCGGCCCGGTCCTGCCCGGCCCGGACCAGCGCGAGCTGCTCGGCCGCGTACTCCGGGGAGAAGAAGACGGCCAGCCAGCCGTCGGCGATCTCCCCGGCCAGCTCGAGGTTCCTCGGCCCGATCGCCGCCAGGTAGATCGGGATGTTGTCCCGGACCGGGTGCACCGTGAGCTTGAGCGCCTTGCCGGGGCCATCCGGCAACGGCAGCGTGTAGTGCCGGCCCTGATAGGCCACCCGTTCCCGGGACAGGGCGAGCCGGATGATGTCCACGTACTCCCGGGTCCGCCCGAGGGGCGAGTCGAAGCGCACCCCGTGCCAGCCCTCGGATACCTGCGGACCGGATACCCCGAGTCCGAGCCGGAACCGGCCGCCGGAGAGGGTATCGAGGGTCGCCGCGGTCATCGCGGTCATCGCCGGGGTCCGGGCCGGGATCTGGAACACGGCGCTGCCGATGTCGATCCGCTCGGTGTGCGCGGCGACCCAGGCGAGGATCGTGGCGGTGTCCGAGCCGTAGGCCTCGGCGGCCCAGGCCACCGCGTATCCGAGCCGCTCCGCGGCCCGGGCGAGCTCGAGGTTCTCCGCGTCGTTGCCGGCGCCCCAGTAGCCGAGGTTGATCCCGAGTCGCATGGATCGGGAGCGTATCGGACCTCGCGGGATAGCCTCGTCGCTCATGGAACAGCGACCCCTCGGCCACACCGGCCTCACCGTTTCCCGGCTGGGACTGGGCACCATGACCTGGGGCCGCGACACCGACGCCGACGACGCCGCCGCCCAGCTCACCGCATTCGTCGATGCGGGTGGCACCCTGGTCGACACGGCGGACGTCTACGTCGAGGGCGAGAGCGAGCGGGTGCTCGGCCGGCTGCTGGCCCGCGGTGACGTCGACCGCCGGGACATCGTGGTCGCCACGAAGGCGGCGTCCCGTCGCGGTGAACCCAGGGCCCGGGACGCGTCCCGACGGCACCTGCTCGATGCCCTCGACGCGTCGTTGGAGCGGCTGGGGCTCGACCATGTCGACCTTTGGCAGATGCACGCCTTCGACCCGGCGACACCGATCGAAGAGACCCTGGCCGCGCTGGATACGGCGGTGAGCTCGGGCCGCACCCGCTACGTCGGGGTCTCGAACTACAGCGGCTGGCAGACCGCGAAGGCGGCTACCTGGCAGCGGGCCTGGCCCGGCCGTAGTCCGCTGGTCTCGACACAGGTGGAGTACTCGCTGCTCCAGCGCGCGATCGAGCACGAGGTCATGCCGGCGGCGATCGACCTCGGCCTCGCCATCCTGCCCTGGTCACCGCTCGGCCGCGGCGTGCTCACCGGGAAGTACCGGGGCGGCACGCCGGCCGACTCGCGCGGGGCGTCCCCCGCGTTCGCCGACTTCGTCCAGCCCTACCTCGACGAACGGTCCGCCCGGATCGTCGGCGCCGTACTCACCGCGGCCGACGGGCTCGGGGTCTCCCCGGTCGCCGTCGCACTCGCCTGGGTGCGTGATCGGCCCGGCGTGACCGCGCCGATCGTCGGGGCCCGGACCGTCGCCCAGCTCAAGGGCTCACTCGACGCCGAGCACGTCGTACTGCCCGATGAGATTCGCGAGGCCCTCGACGACGTTTCGGCGCCGACGTCGGGACACCCCACCGCGTGAGCGCCCCGGGCAGCCGGGCCACCGCCCGCGACGAGGCTCGGGCCGAGGTCGCCGCGCTGCTCAGCCGTGGTGGCCTGCCGGAGCGGCTGGCCACGGCGGCGGTGACCTTGCTCGGCGAGCGGGCGGCCGGACGGATCGTCGAGGACCCGTGGCTGGTTCTGGACCTACCCGGGGTCCGGCCGGATGCCGCGGATCGCTTCGCCCTGGAGGTCGCCGACCCCCGCCCGGAGCGCGACGACGGGAGGCGCGGCCGGGCCTTCGTGGTCCACGCCCTGAGCCGGGCGGCTCGGGACGGGCACACCGTCGTCGCCGAGTCCGTGGTCGACCGTGCGGTCGCCGGCCTCGGATTCCCGCAGCCACGAGCCGCGATCGAGGCGGCGATCGAGGACGACCGGGTACTCGGTTTCGAGCCGGAGCTGCTGGCCCTCGCCCGCTACGCCATGGCGGAGGACTCGGTCGCCGACGGGCTGCCGCGGCTGGCCGCCACCGCGGAGCCGCTGTCCGACCCTGACGAGGCGGAGGCCGCCGCCGCTGGACTCGACGACGCGCAACGCGCGGCGGTCGCCGCCGCCGCGGCGCACGGCGTCAGCCTGCTCACCGGCGGCCCGGGCACCGGGAAGAGCCGGACGGTGGCCGCCCTGGTCAAGCTCGCCCACGAGCACGACCATCGGCTGGCCCTGGCCGCGCCCACCGGGCGGGCGGCCAAACGACTCGAGGAGCTCACCGGTGAGCCGGCCGGCACCCTGCACCGGCTGCTCGGCGCCCAGGGGCGCACCGGCAACTTCGTTCGTGGCGAGAGCTGGCCGTTGGACGCGGACGTCGTCGTGGTCGACGAGACGTCGATGCTCGACGTCGAGCTCGCCGCCGCGCTGCTGGACGCGTGCGCGGACGGCACCCACCTGGTGCTGGTCGGGGACCCGGCACAGCTGCCCTCGATCGGTCCCGGCCGCGTGCTCGGCGACATCGTCGATTCGGCCGTCACGCCGGTCACCGAGCTGACGACCCTGCACCGCCAGGCCATCGGCGGCGCGATCGCCAGGCTGGCCAGCTCGGTGCGAACCGGCGAGCTGCCGGCGATCGACCCGCCAGGCCCGCAACCGGAGGTGGTCGTCGTCCCCGCAGGAGGCGCCGAGGCGGCTGCCCGTCGCACGGTGCAACTGGTCACCGACTCGATACCGCGGGCCCTCGGCATCCCCACCGAGGACATCCAGGTGTGCACGCCAGTCCACCGCGGGCCGGCGGGCACGGTCGCGCTGAACCAAGCGTTGAAGAGCATTCTCAACGAGGGCCCCGGTGCCCGGGGCGGGTTCGACCCAGGGGACCGCGTCGTCGCCACCGCGAACCATCTCGACCTCGGTTTCGCCAACGGCGAGGTCGGCGTGGTGGTCGCGCTCTCCGACGGCGGCGGCCTGGAGGTGGTTTTCGGGACCGGCCTCGTCGAGGTGCCCGCCGCCGTGCTCGGGGACCTGGCGCACGGGTGGGCGATCACGGTGCACCGGGCACAGGGCTCGGAGTGGCCGGCCGTCGTCGCGGTGCTGCCGGCGGAAGCCGGTGGCCTGCTGTCCCGGCCGCTGGTCTACACGGCATTCACCCGTGCCGAGCGCCACCTGTCGATCGTGCACGCCTGCGGACCGGCCCTGGCGCACGCGGTCCGCGCGGTGGGCGCCCGCCCGCGTCGGACGCGTCTTGCCGCACTGCTCCGGGAATCGAGCCCCCGCCCGGTTTGACTAGCAGGCGGTGAGGAAGCGGTCGAGAACCCGGGTGCCGAATGCCAGGGCATCGAGCGGCACCCGCTCGTCGACGCCGTGGAACATCCCGGAGAAGTCGAGGTCGGCGGGTAGCTGGAGCGGAGAGAACCCGAAGCAGCGGATCCCCAGCCGGCTGAACGACTTCGCGTCGGTTCCACCGGACAGGCAGTACGGAACCGGCTTCGCTTCCGGGTCCTCCGCGACCAGCGCGGCCATCATCGCCTCCAGCAGGTCACCGTCGAACGTCGTCTCGTAGGCGATGTCACGGTGAATGGTCTCCCGGGTCACGCCCGGACCGAGGAGCCCGTCGATGGCCGCGAAGAAGTCGTCCTCGTGGCCGGGCAGGAACCGACCGTCGATGTTGGCGTGCGCCATCTGCGGTATGACGTTCACCTTGTAGCCGGCGTCGAGCATGGACGGGTTGGCGGTGTGCCGCAGGGTCGCGCCAACGATCTTGCCGGCGGCGCCGAGGCCGGGCAGCAGATCCTCCGGGGACGCCGGATCGAACGGTTGACCGAGCGCGGCCGCGACCTCGACGAGAAAGGACTCGACGGCGGGGGTGAGCACGGTCGGGAAGCGGTGCGCGCCGATCCGCGCGACCGTCTGCGCAAGTGCTGTGACGGGATTCGCCTCGTTGAGCATCGAACCGTGTCCGGCGCGACCGCGGGCCGTCAATCGCAACCAGGCGATCCCCTTTTCCGCGGTCTCGATCGGATAGAGCCGGGTTTGCCCGACCGTGAGGCTGAACCCGCCGACCTCGCTGATCGCCTCGGTGCATCCCTCGAAGAGCTCGGCATGCTGGTCGACGAGATAGCGGGAGCCGAACGTACCGCCGGCTTCCTCGTCGGCGACGAACGCGAGCACGATGTCGCGCGGGGGTAGCCGCCCCTCCCGCGCACGGGCCCGCACGACCGCGAGGGTCATCGCGTCCATGTCCTTCATGTCGACGGCGCCACGACCCCAGAGGCAGCCGTCGCGGATCTCTCCGGCGAACGGGTCAACCGACCAGTCCGCGGCGTCGGCGGGGACCACGTCGAGATGCCCGTGGATGAGCAACGCGGGCCGGCTCGGGTCGGTCCCTTCGAACCGGGCGACGACGTTCGCCCGGCCCGGCGCGGATTCGATCACCTTCGGGTCGAGGCCGACCTCGGAGAGCCGGGCAGCCACGTACTCGGCGGCGACCCGCTCGTTGCTCGTCGGATTCGAGCTGTCGATTCGAATCAGGTCCCGGCAGAGCTCGACGACATCGTCGGCGGCCGGCGCTCCGGTCATCCGGAAGAGGATGAAGGCTGGCTCGAGCTGCTCCGGCCCAGGTTACCGAGCAGGCTGAAGATCTGCGACAGGTCGATCGGTGTGGCGGACGGAGCCTGGACGGCGGCCGCGCTCTGGCTGAAGTCCACCTCGATCGGGATGCCCTGTCCGTGCAGCTTCGCCTGATCCGTGGCCGAGAGCGTCTGCGCGGCATTGAACACCATCTTCGAAACGATGCCGTTGGAGACGTAGGCGTCGATGTTCAGCACCTTGTCCGGGAGCCGCTGCGGATTGGCCTTGGACAGCGCGCTGGACGCCGACGGGACGAGCGAGCCGATCGCGGCTTCGAGGTCGGTGGCGAGGGTCCGCACGTTGCCGCTCAGCACCAGGTGGTCGCTGCCGTCGGACGCGGTGCCGCTGTCGGCGACGGTGACGTCGCGGGCGAGGATCGCGCGCAGACCGGCGAGGAACGACTGCTGCTGGGCGGCGTTGGGCGTCGCCTTGGCGCCGGGCAACTGCGCTTCGAGGCTCTTGATCTGGGCGAGCGTGATGGACACCCACTGGCCCTGTAGGGCGGCGTGCGCCCAGGTCAGCGTGGGCGGGATCTGGGCAGACAGGCCGGACAGGGTCTGGGCGCCCTTCGGCCCGGCGATCTGTGCGATCTCGGTTGTGCCCAGCCGGGCGTAGAGGGTTCCACCCAGGTAACGGATCTCGACAACTGGACCACCGCCGACGTTGATTGCGACGTCCACCTGCAACGCGGAGGCGTCCACCGGCTGGGCGTCGAGCGACTTGCCGTTCGTGAGCTTCTCCGAGACCGTGAGGCTCGCGGTCGAGATGAGCTGATCGGTGGTCGGGCTGCTCTTGCTGCCGGTCGCCTGGTCGATCGCCGCCGCCTGGGCCGCGGTCACGTCGATCTTGAATGTCATGGTCAAGGCGCTGCCGTGCCCGAGCGCGGTCATGGCGTTCTGGAAGCGAGCCTGCGGGGTGCTCCCGGCGACGCCCCCCTTGGCGCTGTTGCCACCGCACCCGGCTGCCGAGGCGGCAGTCACGAGCGCGAGGGCGCCGGCGGTCATCAGTCGACTCGTGGCGCGCATGGCGATGTCCTCTCGTTGAATCCTCGCGGGTGACGGTATCAGCGGGAGGCTGCGTCCGGGGGGTTGTGGCGCAGCGGGACCAAGGTGTGGCTAAACCGTAGTTTTCCCGTTGTTTCGCCTCCCATGCCGGTGTGGCGCGAAAGTGGTCTGGGCCGCGGGGCGGCAGCTCGGAAACGTCGAGGTGATCAGCGTGGCCGAGGGCCTCGATGTCCTGGGCGGCTTCGGTCGGCAGGCCGTGGGACCGCTGGTCGACGTTGCGCTCAGCGCGCGTGGACACTTGCCGCAGGCGCTCTTCGACGGGTCCCTGGTGTCGGAGTGCTCGACCGGGATCTCGGCTATGTCCAGATCAATCCGGCTTTGGCCGCCATCATCGGGCGCGGCCCGAGGAGGTCGAGGGACGTCACGTCGAGGAGGTACCCGGCGAGCTCGGCGGCCGGATAGGTGTGTCGCTACGCGGGGTGTTCCAGACCGGGGAGGCGAGCAGCCTGCTCGCCGAATCGCTCGACCTGGACCGCACGCTCGCCGCCCTGGTCGTCCCCGGCTTCGCCGACCACTGCATCGTGGACCTGATCGACCAGGACGGTCGGATCCGGCGAAAGGCGCTGAGCCACGCCCCAGCTGCTGCCGGCCCACGAAGCCTGGACATTGCCCGGGCGCGAGGTGGCTTACCAGCCGGGACAGCCGACGCTCGAGGCGCTCACGACTGGTCGCACTGTAGTCACGCCCGGCGAAACGTCGGAGTTCGACTTCGCGGCTGTCGCCCCCACCCCCGAGTCCGCGGCGTTCGCCAGGCAGGTGGGGTTGCACTCGGCGATCACGGTGCCGCTGGTCGCCCGCGGCCAGAACCTCGGTGTGCTGTCCTTCGCCCTGTCCGCGAGCCCGCGGCGGTTCGGGCCCGACGAGATCGCGCTGGCGGCGCGACTGGCCAGCCGGGCCGCGGTGGCGATCGACAGCGCGCTGCTGTTTCGCAAGGAACAGCGGTCGGGTCGGCGGTGACTGGTACGACCCGATCGAACTCACCGCCGGCCGGGTAGCCATCGTCATCTGGGCCGTGGGATCCGCGCAGCCGCGCTGACGGGACAACTGCGGGCCGGCGTCCGCGGTTACGCGGTGCAGGACCTGCCGCCGGCGGACGCCCTCACCTACCTCGACGAGGTGGGCGACGGGCTCGACGAGGTGGGTGACGGCATAGTGACCTGCGTCTACGCGGTCTACGACCCCGCGGAACAGGCGCTGTGCCTGGCCAACGCCGGCCACCTGCCCCCACTGCTGCTGGGGGCGCAGCGGGTCGAGCTGCTAACCCAGGGCGGTCCCCCGCCCGGCGCGGGCGGAAGCCCATACGACCAGAGCGAGGTGGAATTCCCCGTGGGATCCACACTTGTCCGCTACGCCGAGGGTCCGGTCGAGAGCCGCACCGCGGACCTCGACGTTGGCATCACCCGGCTGATCGAAGCGCTCACCCCGGTACCCGGGCGCGTGACCGATATCCCCCGTCTTGGCCACCCGACTGCTCGACCCGGACGAGGGACACGACGACGACGTGGCCCTCGTCGCGGTGCGACCGGACCCTGATCTCGCGCCCTACCTGGCCACGCTCCCGCTGCTTCCGGAAGCCACCGCGGTCCGCCGTGCCCGGGCGTTTCTGCGCGCCAGCCTGGCGCCCTGGGATGTTCCCGCCGACCTGCTGCCGACCGCGGAACTGCTGGTCGGCGAGCTGGTCACCAACGGGATCCGACACGCCCACGGGGACCTCGAGCTTCGGCTGCACCGCACCGAGCGGGAGCTCTACATCGAGGTGGTCGACGGACACGGCCGGATACCGCACCGCCGGCAGTTCACCCTCGATCGCGAGGACAGGCGGGGCCTGAACCTGGTCGATGCGCTCGCCAGCCGTTGGGGCGCCCGAATCCTCGTCGACGGGCGCAAGGTCGTCTGGTGCGCGTTGCGCCTGCCGGCGCGGGACACCGTCGGCTCATCCCGGCGCCGGGACGAGCCCGGCTGATATCGTCGGCGCCGCGCCGGACGGTGCCCCAGCGGGGTCCCGGTGCCACGTCGGAGTGGCGGAATAGGCAGACGCGCATGGTTGAGGGCCATGTGCCCGCAAGGGCATGGGGGTTCAAGTCCCCCCTCCGACACGATCTTGACCCTCAAGAGTCCTTATTCTTCAGGGGATTTTCGTCAGAGTCGCCTCACATGATCTCGCCAGGGGGGTTTATCGGGGGGTCTATGTGTTCGATCTTGATTCAGTGACGCGGCCAGGGGGGTCTATTTCGCGCGGTTCTCGACCCGCGGGATGAGCGGCGAACGGCCCCGCGACTAAGGGTTTCCGGCTGTGTGCACGGGGTCGCCCGGTGCGGCAGCAGTGACCGCCTCGGCCGGGTACGGCGGACTGCTCGGTAGCTCGCCGAGAAGACGCCGACGCCAGGGACTGGCACCAGCGTTGCGGCGCGGCTTGAGACCTGCGGCACGCAGGGCATCGAGGATCTGCTCGTGGGGTTGGCCGGTCAGCAACTCGATGTGGCGGGCGGACAGGCCGAGCTCGTCGTAGAGCTCGCCCAGCAGCCGTTCCCCCAGCGGCACTGGAACGGGGAACCGCTCGGCGATGGTACCGGGTTGTGGCCGCTGCGGAACGCCAGACCGGGCGAGCGCGTCGGTGATCTGCCGGTCGTCATACAGCTCGTCGAGCAGCTGAATCGTCGCGTGGTGGCGCCGGCGCGTGCGCACCGGGATACCGTGGTCGTGCATCGCTCGCAGCACCTTCGGCAAGGCCGCGCCGAGGTACTCGGCGACTTCTCGGCCGCTGAGCCCGTGCGCCCAGTACAGGTCCTGCAGGGTCTCGGCCGGCAGGTCCGCTCGGCTGGCCCGGCTGGTGCGCGGCGTGATCGGGACCTTAGCGGCCAACAGCCAACCTCGGACGATCGGGACGCTGGTGTGGAACCGCTGGGCGAGCTGGGCGAGGGTGCGGCCGTGCTTGAGGTACAGCGTGTGAAGGGTTGCATCGGGTGGTGCCGCTGGAGGCGGAGGATGCGGCGGAGGCACGGCCGGCCGGTGAATGGCGTGGCGACGCAACGCGATCGTGACTGCGTGTTCGGGTACCTGGTGAGCGCTGGCAATCTTGCTCCGCGCCCAGCGTTGCTCGACGTAGAGCTGGCGCAGTGTGGCCGGGTCGAGCGGCGAGGGCGACCGCGGGCTCGGCTGGTGCAGCGGATCGCCGTGGTCCACGAGGGCCTGGCGGACCAGCCCGGTCGCGTGGCGGGTGTGCCGGGCGATGTCCGCGACGCTGCGACGCTCGCTCACATAGAGCTGCTCGAGCAGCTCGCGGGTCAGCGGCAGCGGCTCGGGGCGGTCCGGGCGAGTGCCGCGGGGTCGAGGCTGGATGCCGTGACGGTGTAGGCCGGCGGCGATGCGGCTTACGCTGCAGCCCAGTTGGGCCGCGACCTGCGCCCGAGTGAGCCGTTGCCGGCAGTAGAGCTCCTCCAACAGCTCCCGCGTCAGCGACGCCAGCCGCGGGTCCGGCTGGCGCGGCGCGCGTCGGTGTGGAACACCGAACCGGTGCAGCAGCTCTCGAACCGTGGCCTGATTGCAGCCCGCCCGCGCCGCGATTTCTGGCACCGTCAGCCCCTGCTCGACGTGCCACTCGGTCAGCACCTCCGCCGTCAAGCCCAGTCTCGATCGTTGCGGCGGCAGGATCGATAACCCGCCACGGACCATGCGCAGCTTGACCTGGTCGACCGAGAGCCCCATCCGTCGGGCTACCTCGACCAGGGGCAGCCGCTGCTGGTGGTGCAGCTCACGCAGCGTGTCGACCAGCCCCGGATCGGGTACGACAGGACGACTACCGGCGAACCGGCGCGCTGGTATGCCGTGGCGCGCCAGCAGCCCCGCCACCCCCGAGGCGCTGAAGCGGATTCGTGCGGCGATCTGGGCGCAACTCAACCCCTCGTCCACGTACCAGCGGCGCAGCGTCGCCGCATCAACCGGCACCTCCTTGTTCGCACCCGCCGGACGCAGCGGGATGCTCGCCGCCCTCAGCGCATCGCGGACATACTGGGACGACCGGCCGACCTCGGCCGCGATCCAGCCGGCGCTGCGCCGCTCCTCGACGTACCAGCGGGCGAGCAGCGCCGGATCCAGCGCCGCCAACCGGGGGTAGATGAGCCGGCTCGCCATGGGCCCGGTCCGCTACCGCCCCGCCATCGCCGACACCGGTTCGTCAGGCCGGGTCGAATCGGCGAAGCCACTGTCAACGTCCGGGACCGCGCGTAGTGTGCTCACCGTCGCGGCCCGGCAGCGGGGCCCGGCAGCCCCGCCGGCCGTGGTTTTGCGCGGGGTGGGCCGAGTGGACACGTCGTCGTTTCCTGTCGGTAGGTGTGCACGCCCTCACCTTCGAGCGTCGGTCACCGACGATCCTCGCGACCCGGACACGATGAGGCAAGGGCTGTGGCCGCATGTCACGAAAGCGCGGGGCTCTCCGTCTGTGCACTGCTGAGCCATACGCCCCCGAGGCCATACCCCCCGAGCTATAGGCCGCCGACGCCGAGGGAGATGATTCCCACCCGTTGATCGTCTCCGGATGCGACGAGCGCGATCTCTTGCCCTGCCCAACGACCGCGGTTCAGAGCCAGCGACAGACAATCGCTTTGCAGACCGCCGAACTGATCCGCGACTGACGCCCGGGTCAGACGAGACCCGGGGGTCCCACGCTCGCTTTGCAAGTCGGCATGCTGAGCGCCACATGACAGTACTGATCATCCGGGCACGGACACGCGTGCAGCATCGGCAAAACGCGGACAGAGCATTGCCGGGCCGCAAGGCGCCGCTCTGCACAGCGAGCGGCCGGCGCTGACCACGGGGACGTCAGTCGCGACCGGCGGCTGGGCGTCGCCGTGACCGGGCAGGGCGAGGTGAGCCGCGCTCACGCCGCTCGGCTGCGTCGCCGCCCTCACCGACGACTCGTCGCTGAGGCTTCGTCGACGCTGCTGCGGTGTCGGGTGCCGCATTCTCGGGCGGCCCGAGGACGAGTTCGGTCATCATCGCGGCTGCCCGGGCAGCCCGTTCCTTGTGGACGTGCGAGTAGATGGTCCGAGTTATGACGACGCTGTCGTGGCCGAGGATCTCGGCGACGACCTGCTCATCGATGCCGGCGAAGATCATGCTCGTCGCAGTCGAGTGCCGGGCATCATGTAGCCGGATCTCCGGTAGGACGGAGTCGGGATGCGCCTTGTTGTAGGCGACAATCATCCTGCGGAAGCTCCTGGACAGGCGCTCCGGATGCAACGGTCCACCCGCCTTGTGTTCGGGGTGACGCACACCATCGTGAACGAATACGTACCCGGTGTCTTGCCACCCATCGGCCGCGATCGCGGCTTCACGTTCGGCTTCCCAGCGGCGACGATGATCCTTCATGATCTCGACGAGGAACGAGTCGAGCGGGATGAGGCGGCCTTGGCCTTGGCCCTTGGTGGTCTCCCGCTCGATGACCCGGCCGGCGTGGGCAGTGCGATTGCGAATCAGGTGGATTGTGCCGTGCTCGAGATCGACCTCGGGCCAGCGAACGCCGAGCAGCTCGCCGCGTCGAGAGCCGCGGGTGAAGTACAGCCAGTACAGGGCGATGAGCCGATGGGCCTTGTAGTGCTGCAGGAAGGCGAGGATCTGCTCCGGCTCCCAGACGTTGTAGCGGCCCCGGTCGGCGCGGGCAGGTGTGCGTGGAAGGTCATCCTTGTTGATCTGCGAGCACGGGTTCGCCTGCCGTAGCGGCGGGTTGCGGGTGATCGCATCACGGAAGCAAGCTCGCAGGATGGCGTGTATGTAGGCGACGGTGCGCTGCGACAGCTTGCCATTGCCGCCAGGGCTGCCGTGCCCGAGGAGCTCATCGTAGAGCTCGCTGAGGTGCCGGGCGTTGACCTGCTGTATCCGCAGCTGACCTAGCTGCGGCCGGATGTGCAGCCGGATGTTCTTCCGGTAGGACTCGAAGGTGGTTTCGCTCATCGTGCCGAGACGTACTCGGCGCTGGATAACGTTCTCCCACTCGTTGAGCCATTCGCCGACGGTGACTCGGCTCGGGGCGAGGATTTTCCCCTCGTTGTTGTCCGCGGTCTTCAGCAGGTCACGCAGCCAGCGGGTGGCCGCCGCCTGGCTGGAGAAGCCCTTCCTGCGATGTCGCCGCCCGTCGACGGTGATCTCGGCCGTGTAGGTGCCGGAGGCCGGGTCCTGGTAGGTGGTGCCCTCGCCCTTGCTGCGTCGAGCCATGTGAACCGTCCCCGGGGAGATCGTGCGGCGACAGCGGCGTGCCGCCGGCCGCCTCTTTATGATCCGCTCAGCGTCCGCCAGCGTTTCGGGTTATCCACAGCCTCAGATCGGCGGAAGTGAACCTGAGTTCGCGCCCGAGCTTGATCGCGCGGAGCTCGTGGCGGTGTCGGTACACCCAGTCCTTACTCATCCGCAGCACTTGGGCGACCTCGTCGACGGTCAGCAGCGGCTCCACGCCGGCCGACTGGGCCGTGGTCATGGCGTGTCTCTCATGAAGATCCGACCCGGTGCGACGGGCGCAGGCCTGGCGACGCGCATCCGTCGGGTTCGGTGGCGCCGATCTCGGCTGCGATCGCGGTGAAAGCCGCGGCAAGGTCGGCCGCTGACGTGTGGTTGAGACGCTCAAGGAGGTCGGCAATCCCGGCCGGTGTCAGCTCGGCCCCGTTCACAAGGGCTTGCGCGAGGGCTTCGAGGGCCCGCTCCCCTCGCGCTGTGAACGTGATCGCCACGTCATCCGAGAGGCGGGTCGTGGTCATGACGCTTCACTGACGTCGTGGCCAGCGATGCGTGCAGCGGCATCACGGACACGGTTGGCGTCGAAACGGACAACGTCCAAGGGACGATGGCCGTCAAGCGCCGGGTTGGTGGCGCGCAGCCACAGCAGCGTGTCGTTACCGGAGAGGTGCCGGTCGGCTTCGGCGACGGTGTCGCGCAGCGTGGTGAGCATGGTGTAGGCGCGGGGGCTGACGTGGCGGGTGCCGCTTCGCCATTCGCAG